>NZ_NJER01000001.1:1200000-1500000 GCF_002753895.1 Halobacteriovorax sp. JY17
CTATGAGAGTACAGAGACTCAAGGAAAAGTTAAAGAGATGTATCTTGGAAATATTTTACGTTGGCAATTTGGACGAGCATTAGAGCATTATATTTTAACTGATAGATGTCTTGTACTAGAAGAAGCAGGATTTAAAGTCCAGATGAAGGAACTCTTTAACGAGTCCCTCTCACCTAGAAATATTGGAATTTTTTCGACTCTATCTTAGAAAGAGCATTTCGTAATAAGTTGGCAATTGCCATAGATCATTTGGAATTAAGTCTTCCACTTGATTACACGAAACTCCTAGAGCTTGTGATAGAGGAAAGATATTATTTGCAATTTCAAATGAATTCTTAGCGGCATCACCATTTAGGGCCTCACACGCATTTGAGAGATTTGATAAATTTGCATAGAGGCTCTCCACAGTAAAGTTAAGTTTCTTATAAAGCTCAACCTCCACTGAAGACTCTAGGCCAATATCTTTTTGTTGCTTAATGACTTTTCCAAGAATTCTCTTGTACTCTAACGTCGCAGGAAGAACATTCTTTTTGACAATATCCATTTGCGTCTGAAATTCAATCTCTCGAAGAGTGTTATAACTTTCCACAAGTACGTTATATCTCATATCTAGTTCATTTCTTCTGAATATTCCTTTCTCAACCATGTACTTAGTTTGTTCTTGATCTAAGAGAGCGGGAAGTGCATCAGCAGTATTCTTTAAGTTTGGAAGTCCACGTTTTTCAGCTTCCTTTACCCACTCCTGTGAATATCCATCTCCATTGAAAATAACATTCCATGAACTCTTAAGCCATTTCTGGGTTAAGTTCATGAGAGCTGTTTCAACCGAGGTGGCCTTAATTTCTTTTTCAAGAAATGCAATTGATTCTTCGAACACTTCAGTAACTGCTGCATTTAAAATACTCAGTGGAAAACTAATCGACTGAGAAGAACCTACTGCTCTAAATTCAAATTTATTTCCTGTAAAGGCAAAAGGAGAAGTTCTATTTCTATCCGTATTATCCATCATTAGATTAGCAAGCTGATTTGCACCAAGATCAAGAATAACTTTCCCTTCCTCAGTAACAGTTTCACCATTTTTAATCGCCTCAAATATTTTTTCAAGATTAGAACCTGTAAAAACAGAGATAATTGACGGAGGAGCCTCATTAGCGCCAAGACGATGATCATTCCCCTGTGAAGCAATTGCCATGCGAAGAAGTTTCGCTCTTCTATGAACGGCTTCAATAACAATAGAAGTGACAGCTAGAAATTTTAAATTCTTCTCAGGATTCACACCTGGCTCTAAGAGGTTCATTCCATCGTCAGTGGCCATTGACCAGTTGATATGTTTTCCTGAACCGTTAATTCCAGCAAAAGGTTTCTCATGAAGAAGAGCAATAAAATTATGCTTTTCAGCAACTTCTTTAATCACTGCCATAACAAGTTGATTATTATCTGCCGAGACATTCGCCTCTCTAAAAATTTGAGCGAGTTCAAATTGCCCCGGCGCAACTTCGTTATGCCTAGTCTTAGCAGGAATTCCTAGTTTATGTAATTTAAAATCAATTTCTTCCATACATGAGAGGACTCTCTCAGGAATTCTTCCAAAGTAGTGATCATCTAATTGCTGATTCTTATGAGAGAGAGAACCCATTAGAGTTCTTCCAGTCATTACAAGGTCTGGTCTTGCAAAGTAAAAGGCCTTATCAATTAAGAAGTACTCTTGCTCTGCTCCACAAGTCACAGTGACTTTCTTGGTATTTGAAAAACCAATCATATTCATAAACTTAGTCGCGACTTCATTTAAGTTAGTCACTGATCTAAGAAGTGGCGTCTTCATATCGAGAGCATCACCATGATAAGAAACAAAAGCTGTAGGTATACAAAGAGTTTTTCCATTTACTCCATCAATTAAGAACATTGGGGAAGAAAGGTCCCACGATGTATAACCTCTCGCTTCAAAGGTAGATCTCGATCCACCATTTGGAAAAGAAGAAGCATCTGGCTCACCTTGCATAAGCTGACCAGCAGAGAGTTTTTCAATGGGAGTTTCACCGTCAAGATCTAAGAAGGCATCGTGCTTTTCAGCAGTAGAACCAGTTAGAGGCTGAAACCAGTGACAAAAGTGTGTGGCCCCTTTCTGAGTGGCCCATTCCGTAACGGCCTTAGCAACAATATCTGCATGTTCTTTTTTTAAAGCAGTTCCAGAAGTTGAAACGGCCAGTAGTTCATCTTTAATTGATTCAGGAATTCCTGGAGCAGTTAGGTAGTGAAAAACACTCTCTCCATAATACTCGCTCACTTTTTGTAAATTTCCATTAATATCTAAAGGTCTTTCGAAAATTCTTGAGCTACGATTTACCGCAAATTTCTTCGCTTCTAATCTTGAATACTTGGATGGCATTTCTATCTCCCTATCGTCCACTTATGGATCGAAAATTTAAATAACATGTAAATTTTCTTATGATATGGGAAGAATGTCTATAGTAAGGGATTATAAAATCACTAACTTCGGCTTTCCCTAAAGGAGGAGCCCCGCAGCATGAGTCTGAGACATACATAGGACTATTGTTGCAAATAGGAAAAATAAAACTTTAGCAATCACTTCTTGTACTTCATGTGGCATCATGGTCTCTAACTCCAATTTTTATAAATCATATATGACAAAATTATGACGCTATCGCAACAAGAAATTTCAAAACTATTTAATTCCTTAAAAGTAGTAGTTATCCCTTCTTTTGAAGGAGAAATTCCAGCATCGATTCTAGAGCGTTACCCTTCCAAGAAGAGAGTTCGAGACCACTACACCTCAAGACTTGCTCTCATAGAAGCGCTAAAATCCTCCAAGGTCAAAAGCTATGAGGATCTTAAAATAGAGAATCATCATCACCTGGTGAGTCTTCCGCAGTTTATTGTCTCACTCACTCACACCAATACCTTGGCCGCAGCAGTGACAACAGATCAAGAGTTGATAGAGTCTGTCGGGATTGATCTCGAAGCAAGAAATAGAGAAATGAAAACAGGTATTTTGAAATTCTTTCTACGAGAAGATGATCAAATAGAGAATCCTCTAGAGCTTTGGTGCTTAAAGGAAGCGGCCTTCAAGGCACTCTCCCCTCTCTACCATGAAGAAAAACAACTTGTTCTAAAAGATATCTGCATAAGAAATGATGGAAGCTTTGCTCTTGATTCAAAGCAAGGCCTCAGTGGATACTATCAGCTTAGAAAAGAGCAAGGCCATTATCTGGCCCTTGCGATTATAGTAAGAACTTCTTAGTCTTATCTTCGTCTAAACTCTTCAGTGATTTAATTACCCTAGGACCTTTATCCATTAGAACTTTCACGTCAGTTAAGTAACCAAGTCTAGAAACGCAGAAATTATAAGTCTTATTCAAGGATAGAAATTTATCGTACTTTTGAAATTCTGAATTTAAGATTCTCATTCCATCAATTGCAATAATTTCATCTCCTGCGTTTAAACCATACTTATGGGCCGGACTATCAAGAGTTACTGATTTGATAATAATTCTATCTCCAGATGAAGATGTCGTGATACCAAGAGACGTTGTCTTAGGATCTGTGTATTCAACTTCAACCGCCATTTCTTTTAGGAGCGCTTCAAAATCAATTTCTTCAGTGGAAGTAATCATATTTGAGAAAATATCACTCACTTTCTTATTCGTAAGATCTTCGATCATTGAATATACTTCATGATCTTCCATTCCCACCTCTGGATTCGCCTTATACCTCTTCCAAAGTAGATCTAGGAGATCATTGATATTCTTACCTTCCTTAATAAGGTGAACATTGAGTGCGAAGAAAACAAGTCCACCTTTTAGATAATAAGAAATAGAAGAATTATTTGAATTCTCATCTGGTCTATAAAGTTTAATCCAAGAGTTTAATGAACTATCTTCGAGAGAGTGAAACTTTCTTCCTGGAATAGAGAAATACCTATTAAGTGTTGCTGCTGTTTTTTCTAAGTACTCTTCAAGAGTTGTGAGACCACATCTATAAACAAAGAGCTGGTCCATAAAACTTGTAAGCCCTTCTGTTAACCAATGCATACGAGTCTTCGCTTCAGTTAAATAATCAAAAGGTCCAAGTTCTTTTGGACGAATTCTCTTCACATTCCAAGTATGAAAGTACTCGTGGGCCACAAGCTCTAACCAATCCGTATAGCCTTTTCTATCTACCATTGCTCTTGAACAATATTGAAGCGCAGTTGAATTCTTATGCTCTAATCCTCCGAAGAGGTTTGGCGCAAAGTGAGTAATAAAAGTATACTTCTCATAAGGAATCTCTCCCATGGTTTTAGCAATATGCTCAACGATGGTTTTGATATCTGCTTTCAAGTTATGATCGTGCTTCATTGGGCTTCCAAACCAACAGAGTTCGTGATCAATTCCCTCGACTCTAAAGCCATCAGTTTCTTGACAACCAATTTCAATAGGAGTGTCGATTAAGTCGTCGTAATTATCTGCTGTGTAGAGAAAGACTTCTCTCTTAGTTGAAATATCTTTTAGTCCTGTTGTTAACTTTGACCAAAGAGGAGGAAATTGAACTTCAACCTCCGGGTCTAGAATATCTTTTCCAAGTACTCCCATGAAAATAGTTGGGCCATGTAAGAAGGCATGACTCTCGTCAATATGAGAAGTTCTAACTGTTAATTCGTGACAGAAAACATCATAGCTAATTTCAAAATTTTCGCGGTCACCTTTTACTTCTGAAACTCCAAAATCCACTTCATAAATACCTTTATCAACTTGTGAGTATTGATAGAACTCTCCACCTGAATTCAGTGCCTTAAAGTTTTGAATATGTTTTCCATACTCACGCATAAGATATGACCCAGGAGACCAAGATGGAATAAAGAAAGATAATTTAGAATCTTTAGACTCTCTCTTCCCGTTGATTGTAACCGTTAAGTAGTGAGTTTTAGGGCTTTCAATTTTTAGCTTATAATGCAGTTTCATTTAATTTGGTCCTTTTTAAAAAAATTCTTGAAATTAAGGTCTTCTTTAAGCTAGAAGCATAGAAAAAATGAATTTCAATTTTGAAAACTTACATGACAAACTTATTTTATTCAAGTTTGACACAACACACACTACACAAAAGAGAAATCACTATGGCCTTTAAGGAAAACAAAATTAACCCAAATCTTGTTGCCCAACCAGTGGTCTATTTTACTGAAAGAGCTCTAGATCAACTAAAGCTTATTTTAGAAAATGACTTCACCCTATCGGGTAAGTACTTTCGAATCCTAGTCTCTGGAAAAGGATGTGATGGTTTTACATACTCGGCCGGCTTTACGGATCTAAAAGAAGATGATTTTCAAATAAGCATAGAAAATGCCAGTGAAGATATCATTATTCTCCTAGACCCATTTGCTGCTTTCTATCTACAAGAAAGTTCAGTAGACTTTATTCAAGACTTAGTAAATGACGTTGAAGGTTTCGTTATTACCAACCACCTTCAAAAGAAGTATGCAGGAAAGTTTTGGAGAAAAGCTCCGGAGAAAACTCCTCCTCTACTACGCAACTAGAGATTATGGATTATAGATACTTAAAAGCATTTCTTTTCACAGCAGAATTTGCCAGCTTCTCCAAAGCGGCAGAGCAATTAAAAATTGCTCAATCTGCTGTCAGTAGACAAATCAAGCTCCTAGAAGAATCTCTCGATGAAGAATTAATTATGAGATCATCTAAGAAAGTTCTCTTAACCAATAAAGGAAAAGAACTCTTTCTAGTAGCAAAGCAATTTGATGAAATGACTTCAGATATCTTTCAAAAAGAAGATAAGAAGGCCCTTAAAATAGGTATTTTAAATGGTCTCCTAAAGAATTGGTTCACCCCCCATTTAACTAAGTATTGTAAGAAGTATTCAAGAGATCTCTCGATTCATATTGAAGATCAACCTCAACTGAAATCAGGAATTGAAGATGGTCGCTACGACATCACATTCTCAACTGATAACTTACAATCAGAACTCGTCTCTTCACTAAAACTCTTCCATGAAAAACTTGTTCTCATTTCAAAAGAAGAAGTAAACTTATCCTCACTTCATCTACATAGATGGATTGTTTTTAGTGATGGAGATAATCTCTACAAGATAAGTAAGAGACCAAGTGATTCTATTACAACTGTTGATTCGATTGAGACTATTTTAACTCTAGTAAAGAATGGACTTGGTATTGCTGTTGTTCCAGATCATGTTCTAAAGAAGAATGAGAGTTTAAATATTTACAATATAAAATCTCTTCCAAACTCTGATATTTATATGACGACTTTAAACTACAAGCAGATGCCGGCCCATATTAATGAACTGACATCTATTGTGACAGCGAAGTAGAAAACTTCACTTATTGTTCTACAGAAAATAAGTACTCTTCACCTAGATAAATTTGCCAAACTTTTACACCATCAAAATCAGTTGCGCAGTAATCTAACTCGCTCCCTGAGAGAATTGACGATAGCCCATCAAGAGCAGCGCTATAAGGAAGCTCTTCATCTGGAAAGTATCCCCTAAAACCATTGATCGCTCTTCCAAATAATTTAATAGCTTCATTATGGCTTCGGACTTCACACTCAAGATCTACTCTATCTAAACTCTCTTCAAAGTTTACAGTCATTGCTTGAGCATAATCCCATCTAGCGGATTCTAACGCCCAAGAAATTTCTTCAATAGCAGCATTTGACTTCACTGGGTTCTTCTTAGCAAAAGCAGATACTGACAAAATTAAGAAAAGAACTAAAATTAAACTTTTCATACAAATTAATCCCAACGATTATAAAGAATATTAATATTTTCCATCATGTCTTTAGAGACAAGAAAGTAGCCCTGCTTATTTTCTAAGTAACAAACCTTAGAAGTACTCACGCCCTTAATCACTTCAGAACAAGTTGCTGTCTGAAGAGACTTTTGCTTAAGCTCTTCACAACCTAAATTACTGTAAAGTTTCGTTACCGCTTCTCTAGCAAAAGCAACTGCGCTAACTTCAAAGTCAGACTCAAGATCAAATTCATTTAACTTGAATGATTGACTATCAACCGAGTAGTCACTTGTTAGAACTCTATCGCAATCAAGGTTTGCACTAGCAACTTGTATTGAACTTAAAATAAAAATTAAAGATAAAATTGTTTTCATAGGTCACCTCACTGTTTTAACTATCTATTGGACCAATTCCTTTATTTTGAGTGAATATAGGCCAGTGAGTGTACATTTTAAATAATATTAGTCGGATACCTTCTATCTAATTTATAGATAATAAAAAGTAAATAATGCGACTTAATTCGATGTTTAAACTTTTAAGATATATTAGTTAGACCATGGTTTCAGATGAATTTGAAAGAATTAACTCTCCTCTTTCAACTTTTCTTCTAACGACCTGCATGACTTTCTCGACACTCTCTTCAACTTCAGAGACTGGACGCGGTTTACCATTTAGAGTTTCCTCAATTTCTTCTCGAATAGATCTTGAGACACTTTCTAAGATATGTACTCGAAGCTCTTTAGAAGCAACTCTAAGCCCTAGGGCCAAGTCTCTTATTTCAATTTCTCTAAGAAGCTCTACAAGCATTTTGGTAGTGATGAAAATCAAATCTTCAAAGACAACGAGACTCTGTTTTAGAAGTTCTGCCATTCGGGGATCTTTCTTAGCAATATCTCCAAGAATTCTCTCCCTCTCAGAAATTGAGAGAGCGGAGAGCATTTTGGCCGCTTCCTTTACTCCACCTTTAAAGAGCATAGTGACTCCTAGTAGTGTTTATCACCGTCGACTAAGTAATTCTTCACATAGTCCTCAACACCATCTTCAAGAGTTGTGAATTTAAAGTGTGGAAGAAATTCTTTGAACTTAGTCATATCTGCTTGAGTGTAATACTGATATTGATTTCTAAATCTTTCAGGCATATCGATGAATTCAATATTCTCGTCGCGCCCCATAGATTTAAAAGTTGCTTTCATAAGATCTAAAAAGCTTCGCGCCTTTCCCGTTCCTAAATTATAAATTCCAGAGAAGTTTGCAGAGCTTGGATTCATCATCTCAATCATCGCACGAGCAATGTCTTTCACATAAATAAAGTCGCGAAGTTGCTTTCCATCTTCGTAATCGTCTCTATGAGATTTAAATAATTTGACCTGTCCGCTTTCAAGAATTTGTCCGTAGGCCTTATGAACAAGAGAGCGCATATCTCCCTTATGATATTCATTTGGTCCATAGACATTGAAGTACTTCAGTCCAAACCACTGTGTTGGAAGTTTCTCTTGTTTTAAAACCCATTCATCAACTAATTGCTTTGAATAGCCATAGCGATTTAAAGGAGAGAATTCTCTAATTTTAGAATGATCGTCACTATAACCCTTTTCTCCATCGCCATAAGTTGCAGCTGAAGAGGCGTAGACAATTGGAATGTCACGCTCTGTCGCAAGCTCAAAGAGGACCTTAGAGTACTCTACATTATTTCTCATGAGATAATCCATATTCAACTCAGTCGTCGCCGAGCAAGCTCCAATATGAAAAATGAAAGTGACAGCTTCTATAACTTCATCAACAATTCCGTGGAGAAATTCATCACAGTTAAAGTAGTCGTGATACTTTAGTCCTACCAGATTAGACCACTTATCAGATTCAGCGAATCTATCGACAATTAAAATATCCTCTCTTCCGAGCTGATTAAGCTCTTTGATTAAAACACTTCCAATGAAGCCAGCTCCACCCGTAACTAAAATCATGAATTCTTCCTTATTAGAATGCTATAACTGCTATGATACATAATAATCAATAAGTTAGCTATAGTCTAACTCTTCAACGCCACTTTATTACGGCGAGAAATTATCCTACATCCTCTTCTAAGAGACTAAAAATACATCATTTCTAAAGCAATGGCCCTACTTATGGGATAATGAAATTGTGGAACGTTAGAGGTAGTCATGAAGATTTTTCTCATACTAGGTTTAATTATTTCTAGTTATCAACCAAGACTCAACAAGAGCCTCGACTCATCAATATCAGTAAAAACGACAACGAATTGCACCCCCGACTCTTCCCCCAGCTGTAAATCTAGACCTAAGTACACTTAAAAGTTTTTTGCCAAAAAGAATTGTTTACGACACAATATTCTAAACATTCAAGGGCAAAATATGAAACACCTAATTTCAATTATACTTCTTCTTTTTTCAATAAATATCTACTCTATTAACTACTCCAAACAAAAGGTTTTCATTGGTGGGAATGTAAAGGCCCCTAAGACTTACACAATTGAAGAAATTTCTAAGCTTCCTCAAAGCACAGCAGATATTCACGATCCCTATTCAAAGAATAAGAAAGTTAGGTTTCAAGGAATCCTATTAGCAGACCTATTTAAAATACATGCTAATAAGAATTCAAAGAGAATAGAAATTATTGCTATCAATGACTATAAAGTAACAATTGACAGAAGTTTTATTGAGAAAGAGAAAATGCTTCTTGCTATTAAAGGAGATGGATCTTTTTTAACAGTCAAAGAGAAAGGACCTGCGAGAATAGTTGTTCCAGGAAAGGGAGAACTCAAAGAAGGAAAATTGGCAAAAGAAGGTGTTAACTGGGTCTGGTTTGTGAGGAGTATTAACTTCTTATAATGGAACACAAGAAACTACTTAGAAACTCTATTAAAAGTTACATCATTTTAGGAGTCATCTTTCTCCTCGCGGGTTCATTTATAGCAGTGATTGGTCACTGGACATTATCCGTAAATAGAGACTCCTTGCAACGAGTTTATTCTTTTAGATTATTTTCAAGAGGAAATTTTCAAGTGATCGCAGCAAACCTTCGTGCTGTCACACATCTCACTCAGGCCATTCACGAAAGAAATCAGCTAAAACTTGAAGAAGGCTATCTACACTTAGAGTCGGCCTATGGCTTCTTAGTTTCCATTGACTCTGAATTATTTCTCCAAAATGCAAAAAGCTCTTTTAGCGAAGATTTCGAAACATATGATGCCCTACTCGATAAGTATGCCACTATCTTAGAAGACCCTTATTCGAAAAGCTCTTATGCTCTAGCACTAAGTCTTCAACAAGATATAAAACTCTTAAATCAATTCCTAGGCTATGCTGAATCAGAATTCTGGAAACAAAGAGCAGAGGACTTTGAAAGTATTCGTCTTAGAAATAAAATTATAGAAAAAATTTATTGGAGTCTTGTTCTCTCTTTTATTGTTGGTCTCTTTATCTTAATTTACTTCTTATTTGAAAGACTCAAAATAGAAAATCTTCTTGAAAAACAAAAGGTTGAAATGGTGGCGAACTCAAGACTCACCGCCCTTGGCCACTTCTCCGCAGGCGTTGCTCATGAAATTAATAATCCTTTAACAGTTATACTCTGGAGAACAAAGTCTCTTCAAAAAAACTTATCCACTCTCATTGCCCGAGATGAAAAAGTAAAAAGTGATCTAGAAAGTATTACAATGAACACTAATAGAATTGATAAAATTATTAAGAGTATTAAAACTCTTTCAAAGAATGGTGAAAGAGATGATAGAGAGAAACTTCTTATTAGTAGTTTAAGAGATCAGATAAATGATATTCTCTCTCCAAAAATTTCGACTGAAAACTTTAATTTCAAATTCACTTCTAACTGCTACGACAAGTATATCTACGTACGTGAAGTACAGATCATTCAGGTTCTTATTAACCTCATCAATAATAGTATTGATGCCATAGAGTTTTTAGATGAGAAGTGGATTGAAGTTAGTGTTATTTCCAGAGATCAGAATATTGAAATATCCGTAACTGATAGTGGCTCAGGAATTCCAAAGAAAATTCAACCTCACCTCTTTAGCTTATTCTTTACGACTAAATCTCAATCTAAAGAAAATTCTGGGATAGGTCTCCCCCTCTCTCATCAGATAATTAAAGATCATAGAGGATCTCTAACTTATAATTCGAAGTCTCTGAACACTCAATTTCTCATCACCATTCCTCAGGAAAATTACTCTCCAGAAGTATGATGTCTTTCCAAGTATGGATGAACAATAAAAGCGACAGCTAGAATTCCTATTTCAAAAAGAATTGTGAGGGGAAGCCATAGGCCCAACATCGTAATAACGTCAGGAGGAGTAAGAATAGCACTTAAGGCCGAAAACCCAACATAGACATAACTTCTAACTGATCTTAGGGAGTACTTTGTAACAAGTCCCATAAATCCTAAAATGAGAAGAAGATTTGGCAACTGGAAGATAATACCAAGAAAGACGAGAACCTTAGATGCCAGGACGAGGTATTCCTTGAGAGAGATATTCGCCGTTACATTGGAGACACCAAAACCCATTAAAGTTTCAAAAGTCAGTGGGAAAACAAGAAAGTATCCAAAGGAAATTCCAAGCCAAAAGAGAATAAATCCCACAATGATAAAAGGTCTGACACCTTTTGCTTCGTGATCATAGAGACCTGGTTTTATAAACTTCCAAACTTGAAAGAACCAAAGAGGTGATGAAATAATCACACTAGACCAGAAGGCCACTTGAAATTGACTGAGAACCTTGTCCAATAGTCCCAAGTAGATGATTTGCCCGTTACTATTATTTAAAGCGGCCCTTAGTGGTGTGAGGAGAATTTCAGAAATAATGTCGGCCTGTGAGTAGCAAACAATAAAGCTTATCGCTAAAATGGCAACGACTCTCACCATTGTCGATCTTAATTCCTCTAAATGTTCGACTAAGGACATTTCCTTCAACGAATTCTCCAGTACTTACGGTAGATTTCATGGCCATTTTCATGCTAAAATCTTAAGAATTTTAATTAGATACCGATAAATACTTATATATGAGAATCAAGTTTTTGGCAAAGTGAGTGAGCTTGAAAATACCAATGTTCTTTATTTTATTCATTACTTCTGTAAATTCATTTGCAAATGCAGGTGAAAATACAAAGAGAAAGGACCTACTCTACTGTCTTGGCCAAGAAGAGCTTACTTTACACAGTAAGAAGAGAACTGGTCCTCACTATTTTCTAAACCAGCACTTTATTAATGAGGCTGCTTCCGCTGGTGAATTTAAATTAAAACCTAAGTACTACCGAGAAATTTGTGAAATTAAAGAGTACCCACCTTCAGTTGGCCTCCTTAGAAATATTCTTCTTTATGATGAAGATATTTTTAAACATGTAAAATTTGAAGATCAAAATTTAGAAGCTCTCTATAAAAGTGGTTATCAATCTATCATTTCAGAAACACCACAGATCTTCTTTCAATTTTTAGCGTTAATTCAAACTCAGACAAAGTATCCTCATTGCTTAAGAGAGAATATTCCCAAAATTTATGAGCTTACTTATAAGTTTCAATATTTAAGAGAAGAGCTAGACCTAAAAGAATTATTAAAAGATAAGAAGTCCATTGATAGTATTTTTACGAAGCTAAAATACTTAGATGCTATTTATGAAGAATGCGATAAGAAACAAAAGAATCTAGAGAAGCAGATCAAAACGAAGAGTTAGTCCTAACTTATCTTGTGCGTATTCAGAAAATGTATCTAAAATATAGCGACCATTTTCAGCAGGTAGGACTTTAAAGCTTAGAGCATGCCCACTAATTCCAATAATTTCAATTTGAAACTTCTCTAACTCCTGCTCTTTCATCCACTTCTTTTTCAGTTCATCTACTTTTAAAACAAACTCACTAGGAGTAAGCCCTAAAGGCCTTATGCGATTTCCATCTGTATCAAACTTTAAATCGAGGGCCTTCAATTCATCTGACTGAATTAATTTCACATTCTTTGCTTTTATAAGAGAAGCCGAGACATCTGCCTTACAACTTCCACAACCAATTGTAGCCTTTAACTTATCAGCAATAGTTAAGAGTGTAGCCTTTGGTTCAGCTTGTAATAAATCAAAGATCTGTCCCTCTGAGACACCAAAGCAGCGACATATTAATTGATCAGAACTCTTAGTATTTAAATTTTCATAATTATAATTAGTTCCCTCATACTCAGCTAGGGCCTGCTCTAGTAGATACTCAGGAAGATTAATTATTTTTTCTTTAAAGAAGTTCTCTCTTTCATTTTTCCACTTCGACACACTAGATGAGATTGAAGAAATTGGAACTCTCTCCAATGAAGTTGCTAGGTCGCTAAAAGATTCAAATAACTCATCATCAGACGGACATTCGAAATAGAATCCTTCTAAGCGAGACTTATTATTAATATCAAGGAAAATAGTATAGGTTCTTTCACCAACAATAGCGGAGGCCTTAGCAGAAATAAGAAAAGGCCTTTGATTAAACTCACTCATTAGAGACTAAATTCTCTCTCTTCATCAGACCTTAGAGTTAGGATGTCGTGTCCATCATCTGTACAAAGAATTGTGTGCTCAAATTGAGCAGACCACTTCTTATCTTTTGTAATAACAGTCCAATTATCTTTTAAAACTTTACAGTGACGATTTCCAAGGTTGATCATTGGTTCAATAGTGAAAGTCATACCCGGCTTAATTTCTGGACCAGTCCCCTTCTTACCAACGTGAACAACTTGTGGCTCTTCATGGAACTCTCTTCCAATTCCATGTCCACAATATTCTTCCACAACAGAGTAACCATAACCGTGAGCGATCTCTTGAATTACCGCTCCAATATCACCAATATGGGCCCCCGGACGAACTTGATTAATTCCCTCTCTCATACAGATATAAGTAACATCAACTAGTTTCTTCACTTCAGGAGAAACATCCCCTACTAAAAAAGTCTTATTCGTATCACCATGAAACTTATTTAAATAAGTCGTCACATCGATATTGAGAATATCCCCGTCTTTTAGAACGTCCCTCTTTGAAGGTATTCCATGACAAATAATTTCATTCTTCGATGTACAGATAGACTTTGGAAATCCGTGATAATTAAGCGGAGATGGATAGGCCCCATTCTCTATAATGAAATCATGGCAGAGTTTATTTAATTCCTCGGTCGAGACCCCAGGAACAACATATGGCCCAATAAATTCAAGAGTTTGAGATGCTAGCTTACTCGTTGCTCTCATTAATTCTATTTCTCTAGAAGATTTAATTGAAATCATAACCGTGTCCTTTTTGATCTTTATATAGCATTTGAACCTTTTTTAAATTCTATCACCACTTAAGTCAATGTGTTTAACCTAATTTCAGGGTTTTATTACCCTTTATTCTTTACAATCCATTTGACGCACTCAGCCTTCTTTTATATAAATGCGCTAGCTAAGGGAGCTAATATGAAGAAGTATATTTTTCTAAGAATTATTCTACTAGTTTTTCTAGTTAGAGGCAGTTTCGCTTCTAATCAACAACTACAAAGAGATATTGAAAATCCTGATAAACTCTATCTCGAAAGTTCCAGAATAATTGGAGAAGTCAATTTTGAAACGGGAAGTGGAGAGGCAACTTTTCTAGAAAATGGTAACTCCTTTACAAGACTATCTCTTCTTTTGAAGAGAGTTGATAACTTCTCTCTTCACTTGGCCGAAAAAATTAAGAGTACACTCTCTAGTGGAAGAGTTGTTAACGGTGAAGAAGTCTATCAAATTTCAACTCTCTTAAATATCTACCACGGAATTAGTGTAAAATTTAATGAACTAAATACTTACGCAAAGCCAGATGGTCTTAATACTTTTCTTCAAACAGGCGACACAATAAGATTTGGTAAAGACCTACTTTGGTTGGCCACTTATACAAAACTTTATATGAGTTTTTATAATAACTACCTCAACTACTATAAGCATATTAACTTGCGAAAAATTGTAAAAAATCTTGTAAAAACAAAGAGAGAGTCTGGTCAAATAAAAATAGATGAACTCTTTGTAATGATCTCTCACGTCTTAGAAGAAGATAATAGAAGAGAAGTTAGAGAGTACTTTAAAAAGTATAGAGAATACCAGCAAAAGTACACACGAAAAGGAGCCTCAATTGAGGAAGAAGTTCAATTTCTCTTCTTTCAAATTGAGCAAGACCACATTGTTGAAAAGATTTTAAGTAATAACTTAGAGAATATTTCTAATTATACTTTTACAGATACTCTAATGGAAGTCTTTGGGAAAGTCACAAATGCTATTAGTGGCGTTTTTGGAAACCTTGTTGGAAAAGTAAGATGGAGACATGGTCACTTCTATAAGGATTCTTTTGTTAAAGAGAAATTAATGAGCAAACTTCAACCATTAGATATTCTCTTTGAGAAAACTCCTTTTGCTCTAACTGACACCTTTATTCCTGGTCACTTCGGTCACGCAGCTCTTTACTTAGGGACTGAGGAACAACTTAAAAACCTTGAGATGTGGGAAACAAGTTTAATAAAACCCTACCAAGACAGAATTAGAAAAGGTGAAACTATAATTGAGGCCATAAGACCAGGAGTAGGACTTACAACTCTAGATCGTTTTCTTGAAATTGACGAAATTGCAATAGTTAGACAAAAATCTCTGATAAAAGATACTTTTGAAATGTATGAGATATACAGAAGAGCATTGGATCAGATTGGAAAGAAGTATGACTTCAATTTTGATGTTGAAACAACTGATAAAATTGTTTGTTCAGAGCTTCTCTTCTTTGCTTTTGGTAAAATTAACTGGCCTACAGTTTACATACTAGGAAGACCTACTATTTCACCTGACAACCTAGCGGAATTAACATTCTACGATAACTCTCCTTTGAAATTTGAACTTAATTATTGGTCAAAGAAGAGAGGAACTTTAATTGAAGGAAGTATAGAAGATCTTGCTAAAAATATTGGTTATGAGAAAAGCCTTCTTAGAAGCACTCCCGAGCAAATTGCATTTAATAAGAAAGAATATAGATGTAAAACAGTTATTACGACAAAATTAAGATCAGGAAGTAGAAGGTCCAGACATATTCAAAGAAGAGTTTGTGGTGTAGAATACGAGAAAAAGGTCTACAATAGCGCAGAAAGCTTCAGAGATGGTCACAATGGATACTTTAAATAAAATAGATATTATCAGAGTTAGCACCTCCTCTTATCAAGGGGAGGATTTCCAAAGAAATGAACAGAGAATTCTAGAAGATAAATTCCCTATAAACTACCAAGTCGAAAAAAACACATCTAGAAATCATATACTCATCACCAATAGCAATACTGAAGTCGAAGATTTAATAATTTCGGATAAGACGAAATTAATTATTCACCCTAATTCTGGGTACGATAATTTCTCCTTTCAATTTGTAAGAGATTGTCCTTGCCCTATCATTATTGGAAATGAAATTAGAATGAATGCGGTAGTGAACTATACCATTTCGGCACTTCTAAATCATTTAAATAGAATACCACATCAGAAGACATGGGATTCCTCTAGACTCTGGAACCGAGATTTATTACAGGAGAAGAAGATTCTCATCATTGGTCTTGGTCACATAGGAAGTAAAGTTAAAGAGATTGTCGAGTCTCTTGGCGGAAGTCCTAAACTATACGATCCCTTTAAAGGTCATAGTGATCTAGATTTTAAAGATGTTGAAATTATACTTCTTTGTGCAAGCTTAAATCCTGTTAGCGAGAAAATAATAAATGAAGAAATACTAGAGAAAGTATCCTCTAATCTTCTCATAATAAATGGTGCTAGAGGCGGACTTATTGATCAGGCTCCTCTCATAAAATTCTTAAAGCTAAATCAAAATTCATTTGCTTACTTAGATGTATTTGAAAAAGAGCCTTTTCTGGAAGAGCAATTTTCCAACTTATCTAATATATGCCTAACCTCTCATATCGCAGGTGTGCATAACCATTTGAATTCGAATATAATTCAATTTGAGTGTAAAATAATAGAAAGCTTTCTAAATTCAAAGTCTATTCAAGAGTTTGAAGAAGATAATAGAGAGTCTCTCCTGCAGTCAAAAATGCAAGAGGGATATTTAATATAGGAATAATTATGTGTGAGAAATTTTACGATATAACTAAGAACTTACTATGTCCTCCAGGAAATGGAGTCTTCACTGTAAATACTGCAAAAGAGAGGAAGGAGAAACTTCACCTTTCATTATATAAGACTACCGAAAATATCGAAACTCTTTGGAAAGATTCTATTAAAGAAAACCTACACAACTCTAAACCACTACTTCTAGGAGTTTGCAGTGATACAGGAGGAGGAATTCAAAGAGGAGCAAATTGGGGACCACTATTTTTAAGGAATACACTTTTAGAAGAACATCCTGAACTAGACTATAGTGATATTGGTGATATTAGGGTTATCCCTCACCTTTTACACGATAAGTATTTAAACACTGAGACAATAGAGAGTTGTAGAAATGCTCTCTATCAAGATAGAGATTCTTCTTATCCAGTAAGTGCTCTTAGTTTAACAGAAGAATTTTGTGACCAACTCTTTACAGAGTTTCCAAAGAAGAAATTATTTTCAATAGGTGGAGATCACTCAGTGAGCTACCCTCTTGTTAAGAGTTACCTTAGAGCAAAGAAGAAGCAAGGAATCAAAGCTGCAATTATTCACTTTGACGCTCACACTGACCTACTTGTTGAAAGACTTGGAATTGATATTTGCTTTGGGAGTTGGTGTACTCATATCCTTCCCTTTCTTGACTCTCCCGAGCATTTAATTCAGTTAGGAATTAGATCAAGTGGAAAAGAGAGGTCCCACTGGGAGAATACTTTTGGTGTTCAACAATTTTGGGCGACTGAAATAAAAGAGAAAGGGGCCAATGAAGTGGCTAAGGGAATTGTGGCCTACTTAAAGAAAGAAGCTATTGATGAGCTCTATGTGAGTTTTGATATTGATGCTCTCGATGAAAAATATGCTAGTGCAACAGGTACTCCGGAGCCAGGAGGAATAGACCCTGAGCAGGCCATAAGTATTATTAAAATACTTGCGAAGGAATTTAAAATTACGGGAGCAGATATGGTTGAAATAGCTCCACTTGTTTGCGCAGATCACGTCACTCATCCAGAGCCACAGACAACTCTAAGTGTAGGGGCCGCAATATCAGCAATTCTCATTGAGGCCCTAAGCGATGGCAATTCTTAACTTCCCTCCTATTGAGCAGGCCGATGAGAATGGACTGCTCGCCATAGGTGGAGACCTAGAAGTTAAGTCATTACTTAAGGCCTATCAAGGAGGAATTTTTCCATGGCCAATTTCAGAAGATTTTCCTCTTGCATGGTTTGCCCCTGATCCCCGCGGGATAATTGATTTAAAAAATTTTCATCTTCCTAAGAGTTTTAAAAAATTTCTAAGTAGGACTAAAATGACGGTGGAATTTAATAGTAATTTTGAGTCCGTTATCATGAACTGTGCAATGGCCAAGAGAAAGGAGCAGGCAGGGACTTGGATCACTGACCAAATCATAGATGGCTACATCAATCTACACCACGCAGGCTACGCCTACAGTGTCGAGACCTACCTCTACAAAGATGGTAGAAAGAGAATGGTAGGAGGTCTCTATGGAACTTGTATTGGGAACTTCTTTTCCGGCGAGTCCATGTACCATATTGAAGATAATGCTTCTAAGCTCGCCCTCTACACTCTTATCGAAAAACTAAAGACTATGGGGATAACCTGGCTCGATACTCAAATGGTTACACCTGTTGTTCAAAGTATGGGTGGAAGTGAAATTTCAAGAAATGAATTTATGGAGAGACTTTCCAAAACTGATATTGATTCGGCCAGTATTCCAAAATTTTAATACTTCGTATTGAGTCCTAGACCCTTCTCATAGATTTTATTCATTAATTCATCAGAGAATTTCATATAGAAGCATAACTTCATCACAATATTTAAAATTAATTGCCTAATGACTCCATTCTTTTTAAATCTAATAGCAGACGTCTTACTTAGAAAGGGAATTATAACTGCGGGGTGTAACTTATTTAACTTCTCACTAAACTCAGTATCTTCAAAGATCACAACTTCAGGAACCCAAGGCATTTTCTTTACAATCGACTTCTTAAAGAAAATGCAGTGATCTAAGTAAATAATTCCTCGAAGTTTTCCTCTAACCTCATTTGAATACCAAGAGGTGAACTTAAGAAGGAAGTGCTCTTCAATAAATTGATGATAAAAACCACCCCATTGAATACTCTTATAGTTTTCAAGTAAGTACTCTAATCCTTTTGTATCAATTAGACTTCTTGGATGATGAAGTAGAATAAGTTCATGAGAAGAAGATTCAATTCCAAGATTTAGCCTCTCCGCTCTAGAAGAAATATTTGAATGGATTAACTTTACAGGATAATTCTCTATTAACTCAAGAGTTCCATCAGAACTTCCACCATCAACAACAATGACTTCCACATACTCTAAGTTAGAAAGAGATTTAAGACTTAACTCCAAGAGTCCTAAGCTTAACTCATTGAAGGTGGAGAAAATTATACTTATTCTATGCTTGAACATTCTTTTGAGCCAAATCAATTATCCAAGAACTTTCCCCATGAGAAGCCAAACTTCTATAATCAGTTAAAGTTAGAACTTTAGGGTCACATACCTCTTCACAGAGACCGCAGAAAATACACTTTCTTACGTCAAGAAAGAGATGAGTTAATTTATCTTCTTTATTTACAAGCTCAAAACTATCCGTGGGACAAATTGTTCTACAATCATTGCACCCATGACAACTTGAAGTTGAACTTAATTCAGGAAGACCTCTTTCTCTCTCTTCTTTTTCAACTTTAGATTTTCTCTTAAGAATAAATTTTAGAGAAGCAAGAGTATAGGCACGCAAGGACTTTGATATCGCTCTAGTCGTACTAATTGATTTATATAATTCACGCTCAAGAATCATCTATCCATCTCCCCGGCCACAATATTCATTGATGATAATGAAATCATACAATCATCTAATCTTGATCCAGGCAGCATTCTAGAAAATGCCTGAACAGAGAAGAAAGAAGGAGACTTAATTTTTACCCTATAAGGTTTATTACTTGAATCTGATTCGATATAGAAACCAAGTTCGCCATTGACCGCTTCAGACATTGAATAAATACTAGACGTCTTTGGTGCAAATGTTAAAAGCCCAAGATTAAGAGCGCTTTTTTCAACTCTGAGCTTTCCTGCTGGTAAACTATCAAGGACCTGTGAAATAATTTTTAAAGATTGCCTCATTTCTTCGACACGAACAAGGAAGCGATCATAACTATCACCATTTATCCCCAGAGGTATTTCAAAATCTACATCCTCATAGAAGTAATAAGGACTAACTTTTCTAATATCATAATTTACGCCACAAGATCTTAGGTTTGGTCCCGTCACTCCAAGGTCAATTGCTTCATAAGCGTTTAATAAAGATGTTTGCAAACGATCTTTCCAGAAGTTTGCTCTATTTAAATGATAAGAAAGATCATTACAAAGAGAATGTATTTCCTTTAACTCGTCAAGGCAGTCATTACTCCAACCAAGAGGTTGCTTAAAGTTTAATCCACCAATACAACTTAAGTGATTCCCCTTAGCTGAACCATTTAAGGCAAGAAAGAGCTTACTGACTTTATCAACTATTCGAAGAGAAATTTGAACTCCTTCAAAAATCCCTGTTGCTTTAATCATTGAGGCAATACAATGTGAGTGATCAGAGATTCGAGCAAGCTCACAAATGACCATTCTAAAGGCCTTTGCTTTTTCAGGAATATCAATTCCGGCTAAGGACTCCACAGCTTTACACCATCCGACAGAGTTAGCGGCACTTGAGAAGAAGTTTAGCTTATCAGTAACTGTAGAAATTTGCCCATAGAGCATACTTTCACAACTCTTCTCCACTCCACGGTGTAAAAAACCAATATCTATTTTGGAGCGAAGTATGAAGTCTCCCTCGACTTCAAAGTTCATTTTCATTGCGCCTTTTAGGCCGGGGTGAATAGGTCCAATAGAAACTTCATCTAAGAGGTTTTCTTTAAACTTAGGAATTCCTAAATTCTTTTCGAATACTTCTTCAGCAAAATCAAAATTTTCATCAATAGAAAGTTCAAAGTCTTTTCTAAGAGGAAATCCAATGATATTTTTAGGAGTGAGTAATCTCTGCTCACTCTTTTCTCCAAAAGATATACCAAACATTTCCCAAACTTCTCGCTCACACCAAAGAGCATTCGTCCAAAGAGTAGAAGCACTCGGAAGAATTTCATTTCTATCAATATTTAAGTTTATAAGAACTTGCAGTCTAAAATGCTCTTCCATATTAAGTAGAATATAACTTAATTGAAATCTCTTATCTGACGCCTCTATACTCTTCTTAGAATTATCTAAACCTACAATATCTAAGAGCATAATGAAGCCAAAGTTGTCTCGGAGTTTCTTTAAAGTTCCTTTAAGGTCCTTAGACTCGTCCACAATCAGAGTATTTAAATCACTCTTTATCGTTAGTTTATTTAAGAATGCGGTGGAAAGTTCATTATGAATTGTCACAGGCCATAACTCCTCTTCTCATTCTCTCTTTTAATAATTCCATTCCATGTGCAATTTCTTTTGGACCAGGAGGACATCCAGGAATAAAAATATCAACAGGAATATCTTTTGAGACGTCTGAAACAATATTATAAGAAGAGAATGGTCCTCCACTCATTGGACATGCACCAATGACAACAACCCACTTCTTCTTTGGCATTTCGTGGTAAATACTCTTTAAGATCGGATACATTTTCAAATTTACAGATCCACTTATAATGAGCAGGTCACTATTTTGAGCTTCTAATTTTTCAGGAAAGAAGTTGTCTTCGGGATATTGATCATCAAAAATTGAATAGTACTCACTTGAACAGCAGGCCGTTGCAAAAGTGAACGGAACCGTGGAGTGGGTATTCACCCAATTGTTAAATTTATTTAAAAATGTATCAGCACTTGTGGTTAACGCAAGACTATCAATTCCCGTTGGGGATTGAACCTTATCAAACCTTAGCTCAGGCCTCTTTGCCATGAAAGCTCCTTATACAATATCCAATTATTTTAAGGAGATAAGAAGCAAAAGTAAACTAACCTATCTGACGATTATATCCCTTGAACCTTTTCTGTAATTTTTGAAGTTCTTCCAATTAACGTCCTGCGGGAAAATCGGTAACTCTTCGCGTCTTTTTTGATCGCAAATGTAACCGTCGCCTAAATCGTGAATCCAAGTATACATTTTCTGGTGACTTGCCCCACCTCCATGATCGTATTGAATAAAGCGGAAGTGTTCTTGGAATGAGCTACTAAGTCCTGCTTGAATATTGATACTTGTATCAAAAGCAGAATCCAGTTCTGAGCTTGTACAAGACCTCATTCTCTTTTTAAATGAATAGAGCCTCTTTCCCGAAGTCGTTATAGGATTTTTGATCCAGGCCCGGCCAGAACAAGAGTAAATATAGCCAGAGTCTTCAGTGTTAAAGAAAGAAGTCAGGTAGACAAAGAACCACATTCTCTCTTTATCTGCATTGATGCTCGTATCTCTAACAAATTGCTGACAAGTTTTGTAGCGATCCTTATATTTCTCGTAGAAGTTTTTAAAAAATACAGAGAAATCACTTATCTCTAATTCTTTCTGTCGAACTTCGCTTCTGGGAGCTTCAGTTCCTTCGGCACTTAAGACATTTCCTGAAAATGTATCTAACTTGGCGACAACTTTCTTTCTATTTACTGGCGCAAGTTTCTTTCCAGCCGATTTTGCTTCACCATTCTTTCTAATGGCCTTAATATTATTCCATATGTGGTCGTAGAGTGCATGACAACTATTTCTAACAGTTTTCATCTCATCAAACTTAAAAAGATGCCCCTTATCCAAAGCAATTTTAAAAGCCTCTCTTGGCCCAATATTTCCCACAATACGGTAACTTGGTTTTGGAACACTTCCTGACAATTTACGCCCATTAGAGTTTTGAATAAAGGCCACGGCTTCATCCCAGTTAACGACCTTTTTTAATTGGTTAAGATTTTTAACTTTTTTAAACTCGGGGTCTGAAGGATTCACGGCCATTAAAAGTAACCTCGACTGCCATTTATTATAACCTCTACAAGGATAGGTCGTGCAATACTGCAAGAGAACTCCTCCTATAACTCGAACTCTCTGAGATCTAGTTGGAGTAACTTCATACTTTTGGAAGTACCTCTCTTTTCCAAAAACCACAATCTTCTGTGGCGTTCCCAATTGATCCAATAATCTTGGTACAAAACCCTCCGAATAAGGAGGTCTATAAATTGTCCCAGAGTACTTCTTCCAAACATCTTCCTGATCACAGAAATTATGAGAGCGGTACAATTTCCCTGATCGTAAATCAATTTCATATTTACTCAGTGAGCCAATAGGCGTTGTTCTTATAAAGTTGATTGAGTTATCTGTCTCCGAAGCAAATGGCACTAAATCAAAGAATGGGTGAATGAGAAACTCTCCATCAAAGCTTCGATCATTATAAATTTTCTCTGTTGCCATCCATGAAGGCTTTGCAATAACTGGAGTTGCTTGTTGAGTACGTTTAGCACAACTAACAATGAGACTGAGTAGACAGAGAATTAGTGCCTTTTTCATTTAGAAGATCCCTATTCAAATATTTTTTAAATCACTTTAATTTTAACACAGTGTTCATAGCTTTCAACCTATCTCATTTTTTTAAAATCTTAGGCTAGACATTTTAAAATACTCTGGTAATCTTACTTTTACAATTTTGCCCTGGTGATGAAATTGGTAGACATACGGGATTTAAAATCCCGGGACCGCAAGGTCGTGCCGGTTCAAGTCCGGCCCGGGGCACCATAAAGAATCTACCAAACAATTAAATTAGAAATAAAAAAGCCCGACTTAAATTCGGGCTTTTTTATTTCTTGTATTTCTTGTTTTAAATCTAATCTATGTTTGTATTGATGTTGGAGGGGTAGTTGACCATGATTCGATCCTTAGGCCGGTAATAGATTGAAAGTCTTTAAGGTTTTCAGTTATTAAGACAAAAGATCCCGCTCTTGCGTGTGCTGCAATCCAAATATCATTTTCATTATTTGGAGAATAGCTCTTTGTGGCGAATAGTTCTGCTTTAATCTTTCCATATTCTTCACAAACATTTTTATCCATGAAGTTGTGCTTGAATAAGTTCATTATTGCTTCTCTTGCAATTAAATTCTTCTGTTTGTAATTAGCATTACTCTTTTCAACTCCATAGTAGATTTCACCAATAGTAATTCCTGAGATGAATAACTCATCAGGCTGCTTAGATCTAAGAGTTGAGTTAATAGGCTCTTTCTTGTGAAGAAGAGCAATAATAATATTGGTATCTAACAGGTAGGCCATTAATTATTTTCTCTTTCATGAATGTGTCTTAAGTCACGTCCATCAGTCATAAAGTCGTCTGAAATTAAGCTTTGAGCTAGATCAAGAGCTAGAAATGGATTACTCGCATTGGATTCAGTTACAATAAGGATATTTCCAATTTTTTGAATGTTTGCTTTTTCACCATCCAGTCTCATTTCTGCTGGTATCCTTATAGACTGACTTCTGCCATTCATAAATAGTGTTGTTTCTTTAATTGCTGACATACATACTCCTTGGTATATATTGTTGTATACATACAGTATATATCCTTTCGGTATTATTTTCAACCACTTTAGTTAAGTAATTCTAGATGTTTATCAGATTTTTTTCGAGAATAGCAGTTCGATAACCGGAAACGTCGGGGCACTATTCTTTAAAAAAGCCACTTTTCGGAGTGGCTTTTTTTATTTCTAAACTTGAAAAAGATTAAGCTGCTTGCTTTGTCTTATTCAAATAATTATTTATATAGAAGGAAATATCTACTCTCGCCTGATCAGGAAGGTCTACAAACATAAGGCCAAGCCCCTTTGGACGAGACTTAGAAATATTCTTTACCTGAGCGACACACTGGAATGGAGAATCAACTGCTCCGGCCGAGAAGAGAACTCGACCAGTCTTATCAATAACAAAATCATCACTTAATTCATTTAACTCTAGGAATATCCCTCCCAGACTCAAACTCGTACAATAGCCTCTATGTTCCACACCATTTATTTCAAAAGTAATTAACTCATAGAAAGGAACTCTCATTGATGTTCTATTGATAAAGTAGCGAATGCTATCCCCTTCACCATGAGTGATAACAGGGACAGAAAGCTCAAAAATATCGGCCTTTACTCTATAAGGGTCTACCCCTTTCTTTATCTTAATATTTCCATCAAGCTCTCCATTAATTTTCATATGATAAACTTCTGAGAATTCAAATGGACCACTAACAGCTTTCTCTTCGTTTTGAATCATCCAAACCTTTGAATTTGGAACTTCAAATGAATCACCAATCAAGCGCTTAAGCTCTTCATCGGCCTTACTTGTTGAATCAGCTTCTACTTCAAGAGAGACTTGCGCTTCTTTAGCTTCAACTTCTTCTTTCTTAAATTCCTCTATTTTAAACATTAGAGTCTTTTCTCTATCCTTAACTTCTTCTAGCTCTTTTATTTTTTCAGAATAGTTATTCTTCGCGCCTTCTACTTTTGATTTTAAAGAATCAATTATAGCACTCGTCTTACTAGTCATTTCAGAGAACTTTAAACGAGTTTCTTTAAGCTCTAGTTTTAATTTCTTATGACCTTCAGACAAATCGTTATAAGCGACCTTGTACTTAGCCGTACGCTCTTTAAGTACATGGTACTTTTCAATCAGTGTTTTATTATCAGATCGAAGGTTAGTAATTAAATGATTTAACTTCTTGTCAGACTTTAGAACACCACTCTTTTGATCTTTAAGGGAGTCATTTTCCAGTGAAAGCTCTTTTAATCTCGTTTCAAAGGAAGTTACTTGCTCTCTAGCTTTTATTAACTCTTCTTTAAGGTACTTTGTTGCACTATCAGGAGCTTTCTTAGTTTTACTTTGCTCTTCTAGTTCTTTATAGCTTTTTTCTAATTTCTTGAACTTACTAGCAAGATTAATATACTTTTCTTTAAAGTCTTCCTGAGTGTCACTATTAAGAGCATTGAACTTAGCGCTCTCTTCAAGTTTTGCCATTTTCTCATTTAAAACTTCATTTAAATCGAGTAGATTATTATACTTAAATTCAAGAGAGTCTCTCTCCTTTTGTAGAATATTGATGCTCTCTTGTTCTTCAGATGAATGCTTCGCCTGAGTTTGAGACTCTTCTCTAAATTCTCTTTTTAATTTTTGAATTTTTATATTATAGAATTCATCTAATTCTTTTAACTCTTTATTTAATAAAGCGATTTTCTTCTCTAAAATTTCCTTATCACCGCCAATAGGCCCATGTAGGAAGTAATCCATCGCCTTAGAAAGAAGCTCCTCACTATATGAGGATTTTAAACTACTTTCATCTCTTTTTTCCATTAAAGACTTAAGCTCTGCTCTTTGACTTCTCTCTAGCTTCAAAGCATAAGCGAGAGTTTTATTTCTTTCCGATAATTTAAAATTTATTTTTTGAATATCGTCACATAAAGTAATTTCTTTTTCATACTCTGCTTTCAAAATTTCGATGTCTTTTTCTGAAGACTTTTTTAGATCTTCTCTTTCTTCAATAAGAGAAATATTTTCATCTTCAAGCTTTGCTATCTCTAAGCTTAGATTAGAGTTTTCACTTTTTAACCTACAAATGACTTCTTCAAAATCAAGACTAATAGATTTAATGTTTAGAAGCTCAGTATTCTTTTCGTTTAAATCGCAAGTAACTTTCTCTAACTGCGCTTCAAGATAAGTTTCCGTCTTATCACTCATCGAAAGTTCTTTCACTTCATTAATTTTGCTTAACTTTCTTGTATACCTAAGAAGGTACTCATAGTCAGAGTCTTTCTGAGATTGGAACTCACCCACAGGTAGTTTATGAGGAGGATTAAAAGATGGACGATCTCTTTTTGCAGATTCTTTGAATTGATAATTCGTATCCCTTAGGACTGCGAGGTTATCAACTGTAAGCCACTCCCTAAGTCTTAAATCAAAAACATAGCTCTGCCCTTCAAGCTCTTCGCTTTCAAGAAGGGATACGATTTCAAAAATATCACAGTATTTTAAAACCTTACCAGAACTCTGAATTAGATAATACTTAGTAATTTGGACCTCCAAAATGGTCTAATTCACTTAACATATCGGAACTTTTAAAGATAAACTCAATTACTCAGAGACTTTTTCTGCTCAAGAAATAAAACATAAGCTATTGATTTTACTGGAAATATGAAAAAAAAAGAAAAAATCACCCACTTCAGGGGCAATTTATTAAAAGAAAGCTCTCCCGAAGCCTTTAATTTGCTATGTGATGAATTCTTTCTCTATGATTATAATTCCATTGAAATCTCTCTAAAAAAATCTGAAACTCCCTCTAATTTATATTTAAGCGAAACCCTACGAGAAGAGGCCCTTAATACAAGTTGGTACGACTATTTCTTACTCATACAACTCTCTCTAAAAAAAGGAATTCGTATTATAGATATTGGCTCAGGCTATTCTAAAGGAAGCTTATTATCCTTAGTCCTTGGCTTCACTCATTTTCTTTCAGTAGAATTGGTTCCAGAAAGAATTGAGTGGGCAATTAACAAGGCCCATGAACTAGGTCTTTGCACTGAAAGTTTTATTATTGCAGACATATTAGAGATTGATCTAAGAAGTTACGATGCCCTCTTTCTCTACCAACCAACGGGAGAATTTCTAACTTCATTTTTAAATAAAGTAAGTAAGAATTCCTCTCAAATGATTTGGGCCATAGAGTCTCATGGAGACTTAATTCCAAGACTTGACCTTGACTCTAGATTATTTAATAAAGAAGTTCTTACAACCTTTTCTTCTATGAGACATGACTCAAATCTCTACTCTTATAAAATTAAAAACTCTCCTCTTACAGAACTTCTATCCTTTGAATCATTATTATATCAAAAGAAATTTATAGAGATAAAAGCATATAATAAGATTTATGGAAACTATACTTGGGTATCTAGAACAAAGGGAGCCTTCATTGACTTCATTAATGGTTTAGCTACTCTGGAAATAAAGGGGCAACGAATTTCATTACCTCAAAACCTTTCTTCGTTAGAACTTACAGACTCTCTAGGTCCTTTTCAGGAATTCTTTACTTCATTAGAAATAATTATTCACGAGGAAAGAGAACAAAGAATTTTAAAGGTAATTACCTCTCCTGAAAATGCTTTAGAATTAAGCTACTCAGGAAAGGTTAATGAAAGAGATTTATCTAACTGGCCTTCTTCTTAGAGTACTTTTCTAGTACATAGACATTATCTTTAAGAGCATCAATGTCACTCTTAAGCTTTTCAATATACTGATTCCCTTCAGAAAGCTTCACTTCGTCCTTAGACTTCTTACTCATCATATCTTCAATTAATTGAATATATCGACTCTTTGTTCGCTCAAGCTCATCGATAAGGACAAGTTGTTGCTCTTTATCAACATTAAGATCTTTAGTATTATTTGATAGAGATGAATACTTTAACTTAACAGCTTGGAGTTCATCCTTCTTTAACCTAATACTATCTCTCATTGTCGTTACATTTAGATTAGATGTAATTAGATTTGTGTTAGATCTTTTAAACTCTGATTTAAAGCTATCTAACTCTAAATCTAAGCGCTGTAACTCTTTAGAAAGATGAATAGACTCTTCTTCTTTTTTAGAAATTAACTGGGCCCTTGTTTCAATTTGACCAACAAGTCGACTCTTCTGGTCTTGATATTCACTGATAGTAGACTCTAGTCTCCTATGCTTTGCTTCGATATTTAGAAACTTCGTATTTAAGTCACTATATACTTCCTGCTCTCGTATCAGCTCAGACTCTAGAGCACCCTTTATTCTTTCAAATTCAAGTAATTCATTTTCCATCACTTGCTTATTTAAGAAGGCCTTATTTGAAACCTCTGAAATTTCATTCTTTCTCGCTCTAATTTTTGATATTTTATCTTGGCATGAATCAACGCCTACTTTTAACTCGCTACTTCTCTTAATTACTTCATCTAACTCACCTTGTATCGAACTCATTATACTTTTTTCAGTGTAAAGTTCGCTTTCTGATTCCTGAAGACTGGTAATGAGAGAATTTACTCTATGTTCAAGAGAAATTTTCTCGTCAATCTTCTTCATCTTCTGAGTCTTTAATTCTGCGAGTAAGTTTTGATGATGTTTATACCTACTATTCGTAAATGAATAAGACTCATTTAAGTTTTGAATTTCATTAGTAAGAGATTTCTTCACTAATAGACTTTGCTTAATCTTATACTTTGCTTCATTGAATTGGTTACTTAAGGATTGAAGCGTTTCACTTTTCTTATCTCTTTTAATTTTAAGACTACTGACCTGAAGAATCTGTCGATTGGCATTGGACTGAATATTTCCAAGATGGATTTGTTTAATATCAATTGTCTTTGATATCTTTTCACACTCTTTTCTAAGCTTTGATACTTTCTCTAAATTTAACTCTCTAATTGCAATAGATTCACTAATATTTTCATCATAGAGTTTATTTTCTGATGTTATTGAATCTAGCTCCTTCTTATAAAGAGCTATTGCTCCCTCACTCTTATCGTTTTCAATTCTTAGTTGATTCAGCTTTCTCTCAAGAGAGTCTCGCTGAATCTTACTTTCTTCAATAGAACTAAGAAGACTCTCCGCCTCCCCTTTAAGAGAAAAGTTATCACTTTCAAGTTGATTTAACTTAGCGGACTTTATTTTAAATATTTTTGAATACTTATCTATATCTTGCTTTCTCTTAATTAAATTACCTTCAAGCTCACTCTTTTGGTTCTCAAGTTCATTGAGGGATTTTTGAATTTGAAATATCTTTGACTCATGAGATTCGACAACTTCTCTCTTAGAGTCAACATCCATCTTTAAAGACTTAAGGTCTTCTGTTAAAGAAAAATATCTTGATTCCTCTTCATTATACTCTTTAAATAGAGAAGCTTTCTTATTTCCAAGTTCCTTTGATGTTGCTTCAATATCAGCAATCTCTTGCTTTAAATTCTTTTTCTTATCTCTTAGTTTAGTTAATTCTTTTTCCGACTTCTTTAACTCTATGACAACTTCATCAAGCTCTGATTGAATATTCGCTTCAAGAGTTCTAGACTCCTCTAAGTCATCTTTAAGGACTTCTATACTTTCATTTTTCTGATCAACTTCTTTATTCTTAAATTCGATATCACTAAGAAGTGAATTTATACTTTCCTTATTTACAATGATTTGCTTCTTATAGTCCTTAATAAGGTCGAAATTTGCTTTAAATATATTCTCTACTTCATTTTTATCGCGGTGATAATTTGAAAGTTTTTCAGCAAGTTGGCCGTTTTCCTTTCCTAGTTCAGAAATAGCGTTTTCTATTTCCGTCTTCCTCTCTTCAAGTCTTAAAAGTTCTTGCTCTAGAGATGAATTCTCTATTTCAAAGCTCATTTTTTCACTTTTTAAAGCATCAAGGTTTTTAGATAAGTCACTTACCTTGCCTTTCATTTCTGAAAGTGAATTTCTAAAATTTACATTCTTCTCTTTTTCAAACTCTAACTTCTTAGTAATAGTTTCTTGGACGCTGTCTAAAGTTATTGCATCTCTTCTTGCATCATTCAATTTATCTAATTCTTTCTTTCTAGACTTTTTCAATGTGATAATTGCAGATTCTTCGGCCTCAATATTACAGTGTTTAAGAGAGTCAACTGGTGGAGAGACCTTTTCCTCTACTTCATTAATTGATTTCGTTTGAAATTTTTCTTTATCAAATATTGGAGGTGTCACGACATCAACTTGATCAATACTATAATCAAAGTTAAAGATCTTAGTTTCTTCAATGATTGGAGGATAGACGCTCCACGTCTGTTCTAGGAAAGAGTTTTCTTTCTTTCCTTTGGTAACAGATTTTAATTTCTCATGTAAGTTAAACTTTTTCTTCGTCATGAAGATCCTCATTTTGCGCAATTGTACTCTTTAGTCTTATCGAGGATATTTAGATGAAAATTGAATGAAGCCTATTTTATTGAGAGAATCGGATGATTTTGCCCAAGACCGAGCAAAATACTCGGTCTAAAAGGCAGTAATTATATATGAATTGCTCTATCTTCCGTTGCCGCAAGACAAGCTTCTTTGAAACATTCTGTATAAGTTGGGTGTCCATGACAAATACGAGCAATATCTTCAGCAGATGCTCTAAACTCCATGGCCACAACAGCTTCTCCAATAAGGTCCGCACATCTAGCTCCAATCATATGAACACCTAAGATTTCGTCGGTTTCTTTATGAGCTAGAACCTTAACAAGTCCTTCTGACTCGTTCCCTGCTCTGGCCCTTCCTGATGCCTTAAATGGAAATGAACCTTTCTTATATGGAATACTAGAGGACTTTAGCTGTTCTTCAGTTTGTCCAACAGAAGAAACTTCTGGCCAAGTGTAAACAACACCTGGAATTAGATTGTAATTTAGGTGTGGCTTTTGTCCGGCTAGAAGCTCAGCAACATAGACGCCTTCTTCTTCAGCCTTATGGGCAAGCATTGGACCTTTTACAATATCACCAATCGCAAAAATATTATCGACACTAGTTCTAAGATTAGAGTCTGTTACAACAACTCCTCTCTCATCAACTTGTACTCCAGCATTTTCAAGCCCAAGTCCATCAGTAAATGGTCTTCTACCAACAGCAACTAAACAGTAATCACTCTCAAGAGTAACTTCTTTACCGTCTTTATTCTTCTTAGCTGTAACAGTAACTTTCTTACCCTTGGCCTCAACTGCAGTTACCCCGTGCCCAGCATAGAACTCCATCCCCTGCTTCTTAAGAACTCTTTGAAGAGTCTTACCAAGCTCTGCATCCATAGCGGCAATCATAGAATCAGCATATTCAACAACTGATACTTTTGAACCAAGTCTTAAAAAGACTTGCCCCATCTCAAGACCGATAACTCCGCCACCAATAACAATTAAATGCTTTGGAACTTCTTTCAGCTTTAGAGCCTCAGTAGAAGTAATCACTCTCTCTTTATCAATTTTTATAAATGGAAGAGTTGATGGTTTTGAACCTGTCGCTAGGACAATATTTTTCGCCTTAACTTCAATCTCTTCTTTTTCACCTTTTACAATGACAGTATTCTTATCTTTTAATGATCCAAGCCCTCTAAGAACTTCAATCTTATTCTTCTTCATTAGGAAATCAATTCCACCACAAGTATCAGAGACAACTTTCTGTACCCTTGCACTCATTTTGGAAATATCTACTTTAACTTTTCCTGTTTCAATTCCATGGTCAACAAAGTGGTGAGTGGCATCATAGAATCTTTCAGAAGACTCAAGCCATGCCTTTGATGGAATACATCCAACATTTAGACAAGTTCCCCCAAGAGTTGGATACTTTTCAACGATTGCAGTTTTAAAACCAAGTTGCGCCATTCTTATTGCGCAAACATAACCACCTGGACCTGAACCTATTACAACAACATCAAATTCTTTCACTTAAATCTCCTAAATTAGATGTCTAATAACATTCTAGAAGGGTCTTCAATAAGTTCCTTCACTGTTTTTAAGAAAGTTACTGACTCTTTACCGTCTACAACTCTATGGTCATAAGAAAGTGCTAAATACATCACAGGGTGAATTACTACTTGCCCGTTTACAGCAACAGGTCTTTCAACAATATTGTGCATTCCAAGAATCGCTGATTGTGGAATATTAATAATTGGCGTTGAAAGCATTGAACCAAATACTCCACCATTTGTGATTGTAAATGTTCCACCTTGCATTTCATCTATACCAAGCTTTCCATCTCTTCCCTTTAAAGCAAGACGACGAATTTCTTTTTCAATTTGAGCAAGACTCATGCTCTCTGCATTTCTAACAACTGGAACAACAAGACCTTTTGGAGTTGAAACGGCAATACCTACATCAGCGTAGTCGTGGTAAACAAGATTCTCACCATCAATTTGAGCGTTGACTCCAGGAACTTCTTTAAGTGCCATTGTACAGGCCTTCGTAAAAAATGACATGAAACCTAATCCAATATCATGCTTGTCTTTAAAAGCATCTTTGTACTTTGATCTAAGGGCCATTACATTAAACATATCAACTTCATTAAAAGTTGTAAGCATCGCTGTTTCATTCTTAGCTTCAGTTAGTCTCTTAGCAATAGTCTTTCTAAGACGAGTCATCTTCTCAACTCTCTTCTCACGACTTACTCCGCCAGAGAGAACCACTTGTTCAGGAGCACTTGCAGCAGGAGCGCTTGCTTTAGCCTGAGAAGCACTTGCACCCATGGCATCTGCTTTAGTAATTCTTCCATCTTTTCCACTTCCAGAAACAGAATTAGCAGCAACGCCTTTTTCATCTAATATTTTCTTAGCGGCTGGAGAAGGATAATTCTTATCTCCACCACTTGTCGCCGGAGCACTTACCTCAGCAGCAACCTTCTCCTCGTCGGGCTTCGCTTCCGCTTTAGGAGCGCCACCAGCAGGAGCACTTGCACTTGTATCAAGTGTAGCAATCACAGCACCAATCTCAAGCTCTGCACCTTCTTCAGCTGAGTCGGCGATAGTTAAAATCCCGCTAGACTCTGCAGGAAGTTCTACAGTTGCTTTGTCCGACTCGATTTCACAGAGGATCTCTCCCTCTTCAACGTAGTCTCCACTCTCTTTTACCCAAGCTGCTAATGTAACTTCAGTAATCGACTCTCCAATACTTGGAATTTTAATTTCAATGCTCATAATTCAACCTTTTATTTGGCAAATGCCTTATCTAAAATTTCTTGTTGTTCTTGATTATGTACCGCTGCATATCCTGTTGCAGGAGATGCTGCCGACTTTCTAGAAATACATGTGATGTCGCTAAAGAGATCTCTCCATCTTAGAAGGAAAGTCCACGCTCCCATATTCATTGGCTCTTCTTGAACCCACACTTGTTTAGCTCCCTTATACTTCGCGAGAACTTTAGAAAGTTGCTTATCAGGGAGTGGATAGAGTTGTTCTACTCTAACAATGGCCACATCCTTTCTCTTATCATCTTGTTGCTTATTTAATAGATCATAGTAAACTTTCCCAGAACATAAGAGAACTTTCTTTACGTCTTTCGCTTTTACATATGAATCATCAATAATTTCCTGAAGTCCACCTTTAGAGAAGTCTTCAACTGTTGAAACACATTGTGGGTGTCTAAGAAGTGACTTTGGAGTAAATACAATAAGTGGTTTTCTAAATTCCCACTTAAGCTGTCTTCTTAAGGCATGGAACATATTTGCAGGAGTTGTGAAGTTACAAACGACCATATTATTTTCTGCACACATTTGAAGGTATCTCTCTGGTCTACATGAAGAGTGCTCTGGACCAGAACCTTCATAGCCGTGAGGAAGAAGAAGAACAATATTACTCATTCTCTGCCACTTACTCTCGCCTGCTGAAATAAATTGATCCATCACAATTTGAGCGCCATTTGAGAAATCTCCAAATTGAGCTTCCCAAATATTTAGCGCCCTAGGTGTTGCCTGAGAATAACCATACTCATAGGCCAGAACTGCGTACTCAGAGAGAAGTGAATTATAAATATGAATCTTCCCCTGCCCTTCTTCTATATCAGCAAGTCCACAATGGGCCTTATTTGTTTTCACATCAAAAACTTTTGCATGTCTATGTGAGAAAGTTCCTCTGATAACATCTTGACCAGTGAATCTAATATTTGCATCTTCAGAAAGAAGAGTCCCATAAGCTAGGAGCTCGGCCAGTGCCCAATCAATCTTATTCTCTGCAAACATAATTCTTCTACTATCAAGAATTTTCTGCGCTTTCTTTAAAGTTTGAAAACCATCTGGTGTTGAGGCCACGGCCTTTAAAACCTTCTCTAATCTCTGAACAGGAACTTTAGTCTCCGGAGACTTGTCAAAGTCCTCAGTCTTGGCCCAACGAAGGTTCTTCCATTCTTTATGAGGTCCACTTGATTTCTTTGGAAGTGTATTTTGCTTAACATTATTAAGTCTATCTGCAAGAGTCGACTTAAACTTGTCCTGCATTTCTTTTGCAAGTTCTTTATTTAGAGAACCAGTTTCGATTAGTCTTTCTAAGTATAACTCACGCGGGTTCTTAACTTTAGAAATAAGTCCGTAGAGATGTGGCTGAGTATACTTAGGCTCATCCCCTTCATTGTGTCCATGCTTTCTATAACAAACCATATCGATGAAGATATCTTTATTAAACTTCTGTCTAAACTCAACAGCGAGTTCGCAGGCATAGACAACGTGCTCTGGATAATCTCCGTTAACATGAATAATTGGAATATCTAAAGTTTTAGCAACAGAAGTTGAGTAGTGCGATGAACGAGCATCTGTAAAATCAGTAGTAAAACCAATTTGATTATTAATAACAAAGTGAATTGTTCCACCAGATCTGTAACCTGGAAGCTCCGACATCTGAAGGGCCTCGTAGACAATTCCCTGTCCTGCTACGGCGGCATCACCGTGAATAACAACAGGAATAATTTTTGACTCGTCTTGATAAGCAATATCAATTTGAGCTCTACAATATCCATTAACAACAGGAGAAACTGTTTCTAAATGTGATGGATTTGGAAGAATTTTAAGTGTGACATCTTTTCCATTTTGAGCTTCTTTAACAGAAGTAAATCCCATGTGGTACTTAACATCTCCACTTCCGATCCCCTCTTGCTGCTCTAGAGAACTTCCTTCAAATTCAGAAAAAATATACTCGTAAGTTTTTCCAATAATATTTGCGAGAACATTTAATCTTCCTCTATGGGCCATTCCAAAAACAACTTCATTAGCACCAAGGTCACTTGCTCTATTAATAATTGCATCAAGCCCAGGAATTGTAGATTCTCCACCTTCCAGAGAAAATCTCTTTTGCCCGGTATACTTAGTTTGAAGAAAGTTTTCAAAGACATTAGCTTCATTTAGCTTCTGTAAGATTCTCTTCTTCTTTTCGATTTCATAATTCACTTCAAGTGAACCTACTTCGAATTTATTTCGAACCCATCTTCTCACTTCGGTGTCATTACTGTGCATATATTCAATGCCCATTTTTCCACAGTAGAGTTTTTCCATTTTATTGATGATATCTTTTAACTTACAAGGACCAAGCCCTACAAAGTCGCCACAGATAAATACTGTTTCTAGATCACCTGCATTTAGGTCATATTCAGATAAGCCAATCTGAGCATTACGATCTCTTCTCTTACGAATTGGATTCGTATCAGAAAGTAAGTGCCCTCTAGTTCTATAGGACTGAATTAATCTAAAGACATTAAACTCCTTTCTAAGTCTCGCCTCATCAAAGTCTCCGCCTCCGCCAGCGTTAGAGCCTGCCGCGAATTCGAAACCTTCAAAGAACTTCTTCCAAGAAATATCGACAGAATTACTGTCGAGCTTATAGTCGTCATAAAGTGAATCAATAAAAGAAATGTCTGAACTAGACAAGTGAGAGAAGTCAATTGGGTTTTTCATAATTAAAATCCGTTTTTTACCCGAGAATTTATATCGTATTTGATAATGTTAATATATTACTATGTTAGCAATTCGTGAAGAAACTTTTAAGCAAGGGCAATAACTGCGCCCCCTTATTTTCTTCAATATTTTCTATTGCACCAATGTTAGAGTAACACTTGAGTCTTTCACTTCAAGCTTTAAGCAATCGTCCTTCTGTTCAGGAGCCTTATCGCACTCCTCTTTCTTTTCACAGAACATACAATCCTCGCCCATTACATTACCAAGACCTCCACAAGATCCTTTGAGTTTTCTATTGCTAAAGATTACTCCTACGGCCATTCCTGCGATTGCTGCTAACATAACGACTAATGATACTAAAAACATCTTCATGGTTATTACCTACTTAAATAGTTTATTAAACTCAGTTGTCCCTTTTGCGACAAAGTTCTTCTGAGAATCCAGTTTATATACAAAGTATGCGGCTATTTTCAATTCTTCTGCAAGTTTAATACCTTTTTCAAAGCCTAGAGACATAAGAGCTGTAGCCCACGCATCAGCATCCATACAAGACTCCTTTGTTGCAACACTCACACTTGCAAGAGTATGTGCAACAGGTCTCCCCGTTTTAAAGTTTATAGTATGAGAATAATTCTTGTGTTCTTCCGTAAAGAAATTTCTATAATTTCCACTTGTCGCAAGAGACTGTGAACCAAGGTCTAAGACTTTCTGATAAGAGCTCCCAGGACTTTCTGTATTTGGAGACTCAATGGCTATTCGCCAAGGCTTTCCAAATTTTGATCCCTTAGTTTTCACCTCACCACCAATTTCGACCATAAAGTTATGACTTCCTAGGGAGTCGAGTAAATTTGCAACAACATCAACCCCATAGCCCTTCGCCAATGAGGAGAGATCTACATAGACCTTAGGGTGATTCTTCTTCCACTGATTTTCTTCTAAATTTAGAGAAATTTTTTCAAGGCCAACACCTTCCATAGCAGAGGTGATAGCCTCATCGCTTGGAACAACCCTCTTCCCACTTGGACCAAATCCCCAAAGATTAACGAGCGGACCAATGGTTGGATCATACGAGCCACCTGTTAACCTTCCTATCTCTAAGGCCCTATTCGTAACCTTTAAAATTTCAGAAGAAGCACTCCTCCACTCCAATTCCTTACTTAAATTAAACTCAGAAATCTCCGAAGTTTTCATATAAGTCGACATACTCTGATTGACCTTTATTAAAAGCATATCAATCTGAGTTTTAACCTCATCTTTGGAAAGTTTGATCCCGTCACTCGTGTACTTAATATGATAAGTCGTTCCCATGGTCTGCCCTTGTATTTTCAAAAACTTAGAGCTTTTTGAACAAGAGGAAACACCGAGAAGGAAAATGAATAAAATCAATAATCTATACATAATTGCTTATTATCAGATTTATGACTCTTTAGCTATGAATTTGCTTAGATTTTAAGAGAATTCTTACTTGGACATTCTAAGAATGATGCGACTTCCTTTACCAAGACTCTCGATCTCAAGAGAGCCATTCATAATTTGAAGATAGGATTTAGCAAGAACCAATCCCATTCCTGAACCAATATCTCCATCAGTTGATGGTGTTGGCCTAGACTTAAAGTTACTTTTTAAGTTATCAAGAACTTCTTCTGGAAATCCACCCGCCTTGTCTTCAATAACCACTTCAATTCTCTTATTTACTTCACGCCCATAAAGCTTGATCGTTGCCTTCTCTGCTGAGTAACGAATTGAGTTTGAGATTAGAGAACCAATGACTGTATTTAAAAACGTACTTCTAAAGGCGATGAATTCAAAATTAAGTCCCTCACTTTCGAAGTTGAGTCCTTTTTCTAAGAGCTGAGTACCATATTGAAAGGATATAAAATCCACAACGTTTTCAATAGATAACGTTTGAAGATCTTCCTTCTCTTTATACTTTGAAAAGAACTTCTTAGTACTATCAATAATTTTATAAATATGATCAATAGAAGTTTCAATATTCCTGAGACTCTTATTTAGATCTTTTTCTTTATTTGAAAGAGATTTTTGAGTTTCAAAGTAAATAACGGTTAAAGGATTAGAAAGGTCATGAATAACTGACGAGATTAAGTCATGGTTTGAATCCATCATCTTCTTTAATAAATCAACTTCTGCTACAGAACCTCGCAGGTCGCATCCAAATTCACGAAAGTATAATCTTGAAAAGATTGAACCAATTGCATTTAGAGCCGAGAATAATTCACTCTTCTCCGAAAGAATTTCTTCATCGTGAGCAAAGTAGAGAATTCCTGCAATACTATTACAGTCATAGTAAATAGGAATTCTTGAAAGAACTTTAATTCCAAACTTAGTTATAACTTCCTGATTATCTAAATTACTTGGGTCTATTAGAAAGTTCTCAGGTGTCCAAATGGTATTCTTTAACTTTCTTCTAACTGTATCACAAAGAAAGAATTGAACTTCTTCTACTTCTCTCCCCGCAGAGAACACATACTTTGATTTAATTTTTGCTGGAAGAACTTCTGGAACCTCGACAAATGACACTCCCTTAAATGGAAGAGATGCCGAAATTTTCTTTAGAAAATCATAGCAATTAATTCCTTGGTCTAGTTCAGAGAAAATAGTTTCAAGTGAAATACTTTTATTCATTTATTTAGTTTAGTTTCAGAATACATTTTTTAAAAGGGGTTTTCATTTCCTAAGTTTTTTAAAAGCTGATTGTTTTACTACACCTAATACTGAATACTGCGAGCAATATCTTTTAATGGCATATAGTTAATCCCCTTTACGAGGGCACTTCTCTCTGCTTCATGCAAATTCTGCAGGAAGTCTTTATTCATTCTTATAAGCTTCTCTTCTTTAAAGTTATAATTCGTATTATAAAGGCACGTTACATTCGTAGGCTTAAAGAAAAGAAGTTGAGACATACGGTACTTTGTTTGATCAACTGCTGAAACTAATTTCTTTCTACTAAAGTAACTCATTCCTTTTGTAGGAGCAGTGTGACGAATACGAAGAGGTACTTTTTGAATATTCATTGCACCATAATTATAATGATCCAGAGAGTGAGCAATAGTTACGTCCCAAATAAAGTAGGAAACAGTATCAACGAGATTTCCTTCTTCAAAAATCTCTTTACCATCAGGAAAGTTAGGAACTAAGGGAGAAATATAATTTGCCCAATTTTCGATGGCCCTATCTCCACACTTCACATCAGCAAGTACTTCGCTAACGAAATCATGAATTGTATCATAGTAGAGATTTAAGAAATCACCATACTCTGAATAAATCTTTCTTGGACGTCTGTAAAATTGATATCCAGTATAAGATTTATTTCCAATCATCCCTTTGTATCCACAAACAAGTAACTCTCTCAATCCATCATATGGTCCAGGATAGGGAGCGTAAGGCATCCACCACTTTGATTGAAGAAGTGAGGTCTTATACGTCAACACTGCATTCTCTAATTGAAGAGTGAAACGTAAGTGGGGGTAGAGTAATTTAAAGAGAATATGCTCTTTTGGTAAAGCCGTTTTAGTAATGGCGTTTATAGAGTCTAGAGGAAAATGTAAACTTGGATGCTCTACTAATGTGGCACACAGAGCTGCCCCCTGGAGAACAAAGTATTTTGCGAGCTCCCACCCCTCTCCATCTTTAGGAGTAAAAATTTCTTTAGAGTCATCAATGTAAATACATTTTACAACATACTTACCATCTCGTAATTCGAGTAAGGTTTTAGAAGGTGAAACAAATATACCTTCAAATGTATCGACCACCTCAACAGGAGATAGGTCAGTAATTAAGTAAGTTTCATCTTCGTTTATATAGTCTTTAAAATGATTTAAATCACTTTTATCAAGTTGATGAGATAAGAACTTACTCATCATTGACTTAGTTAAGTAAGAATTAAATTCCTTATCGCTAACACTCACTAGCCCTCTATTAAAAAGATAATATATGTAGATGAAAGGTGTTAAGAGTAGAGTTACAACATAGCGTAGACCAACAAATATCCACCAGTCTAAAATTTCTCTAAGTGGTATTTTTAAAACAGCAGGAGACTCCCCAAAAGGATGATCAGGAGAAGGTTGAGGCCAAGGCCCCTTTCTTCCATACAAGAAGTCTTTAGGTCTGTAAGAGAGAATTTCCTTCTCTCTGTGATTTAGACAAGTCGTTGTACCTTTCCAAAAAGAAGAGTAATTTGTTTTTCTCACTATAGACCTACTTCATCTTGATTGCAGTTCCGTAAGCAATAATTTCGACACTTCCGACATGATTCTTTGCAATATCTTTTGATATAGATGATGTCTCTATCTTAACATTTGTTATCATTGAGAAGTCTGGAACTTCTTCTTTCATTCTAAGTACGGCTTCTCTTCTTGCTCTCTCTAGAAGAGACTCTACACTTCTTAACTTTCCACCAAAGAGTGACTTTATCCCCGTGATCATCAATTTAAAGTAATCAATTGAAACCACTGTTGAGCCGATGACCAATCTCTGTTCTAAGACTGATTCGTTTAAAATAACTACTTTCTTACAATTATCGAGTTTAAGAGATCTCGTGGCGCGTTCCCTCTCTCTTAGAGATTTATAATGTCTGCGTTCATTGAATCCTCCGACAAAGAGTCCTAGAAAGAGAAATACTCCAACAGCAATTAGAGAACCCATTACTCTACTCTTACCGCTGTTCCATAGCAGTATAGCTCCGCTGCTCCTTGGGCGACTGATGATGTCGAAAAGCGAATATTTACAATAGCATTGGCTCCTGCATTCTTCGCGCTCATGATCATTCTATCCATTGCTTCTTTTCTAGACTCGTTTAAGAGCTCGCTATACCCTTTGAGTTCTCCGCCAACAATATTCTTAAGTCCAGCCATGATGTCACGACCTAGGTGCTTCGCTCTAACTGTTGAACCTGAGACAAGTCCACAATATTCTGCGATATTTTTTCCGGGAATAGTTTCGATATTTGATAAAATCATTTCATCTCCTAATATAAGTCTATTAGAAAATGGTAAAGGAATTATCTTGAGTTAACTAGATAGAAAAAATGGCCAAGGAATCTTGGCCGGATATTTCTTAAAGGTCACAATCGAGAGCGGTAATAGTCTTTTCAAAAGGAAGATTACTTCCAAAGAGTGATTTCTTCTTAGAAACCATTGTAAAGTTCGCCATATCAATATCATTAAAGAGTCCGCATGTATCGTCAGAATCAAGAGAAACTCCTCTAAACGCAAGGCCTACTAATTCTCTATCATTAGAGATTAGTTCTTTCTTTTTATTTTCAACTGAGCAAAGAGAGATAGTTACGTTAAACCCAACAATATTTCTTCCATTGTAAACTTCTTCGATCATTACTAAATCATTTTGAAAAGATTTTCCAATATAAGGCTTCTCTTCTCGAGTTGACGGAAGTCTTCCCTCTTTAGGAAGATTCATTCCAAAAATAAATTGAGCGTCCTCTACTTCTGAATACATTGGATCATTTTGTACGAAGAATCTCTGATCTTTCTTAAGTCGTCCCTTAGATTTAGTATTTGAAGCGAAATCATTCTCACCACATTTATTCTTCTCTTTTAAAGAAGAGAGAATCTGTTCGTTCTTACTCAAAGACGGCAGTGACTTATTAAGCTTCTTTATATTTTCTTCAATTTCTTCAGAATTAGATGAATGACTAACTTCACAGTTAATACAATCTTCCGAAGCAAGTGATCTAGAGTTTGAACCAAAGAGACTTGGCCCTATTGAAATCGCTGATAAAAGCATTAAAGCTACAAATTGTAGGTTTCTCATATATCCCCCTCAGAATAATTTTATATACTCTTATAAAGCAAGATATATGCCGAAAAAAACAACATATTTTCAAGCGCTTAGATGTAATCTAAATGAATAAAACTTAGACACTGTCTTATAGGCAGACAAAAGGTACCACGTACCTAATGTTATGAGTTGTGCGTTATCTCTTCTTCTTAGACTTTGATTTGGGCCTAGCTTTTTTCTTTTTAGAGTGAGGGTCTTTAGTGTTTAATTCTGTAAAGTAAGGGTGATCTGTGACGACAGGAATTTTCTCGTTAATCTTAGACTCTATACTTTCCAGAAGTTTCCACTCAGAAGATACACAGAATGTTATTGCAACGCCTACACCTCCTGCCCGACCAGTTCGACCAATACGGTGAACATAATTACTAATCTCCTCCGGAAGAGAGTAATTAATAACGTGAGTGATGTCTAAAATATCAATTCCTCTTGCAGCAACATCAGTTGCAACAAGAAGTCGAATTTCCCCCATTCGAAAAGACTCTAGAGCTATTTCTCTTTGAGCTTGAGACTTATTACTATGGAAGGAACTACAAGAAATTCCATTCTCCAAAAGTTCTTCGACTAAGATATCTGCTCCAATTTTTGTTTTACTAAAGAGCAGAACTTTGGAAAGTTCCTCGTTCTCTAAAAGATGTAGGAGTAGATTAAGTTTATTCTTCTTATGAAGAGGATAAAGCCTTTGTTCAATTTTCTCTACTACAGTAGATTCAATATCAACTTTAACTTTTACTGGATCGACTAAAATCTCTTTTGAAAGTCGTTCAATCGACTTGGGCATTGTTGCAGAAAATAGGGCCACTTGTTTTCTAGCAGGAAGGTAAGAAATAATGGCCTTAACATCATGAAGAAAGCCCATATCTAACATCATATCTGCTTCATCAAGAATAAATGTTTCGACTTCATCAAGAGAGAGACGATTAGATTCTATGAGATCAATTAGTCGTCCAGGTGTTGCCACTAAAATATCAACGCCATCTTTTAAACTTTCAACTTGGTTCGCTCTTCTCGCTCCACCAAATACAACCAGAGAAGACACTCCATCAATATCTCCAAAGTCTTGTACAAACTTCTCAATCTGAGAGGCAAGCTCTCTTGTGGGAGTTAAGACTAGAGCGCGAATATGAAAAGGAGAAACTTCTCGGGGTTCACTTACAATCTTATTTAAAATAGGTAAGCAAAAAGCAGCCGTTTTACCAGATCCTGTCTTAGCGATTCCAAGAAGATCATTCCCTGTTAAAAGATACGGAATTGCTTTCAATTGAATAGGACTAGGTTTTACAAAACCAAACTCATTCAGAGTTTCTTTAATCGAAGGAAGAAGGTTTAATGAATTAAAAGTATTTGTATCTTTCATAGTTCTATCAATCTCTAAAATAAAAAAGGCCCACGAAGTAGGCCTTTAGTATCAAACTTTTTTAACAATTTTAATCATCCACCAAAGTCATCAAGCATGATATCGTCTCTCTCAACACCTAGGTCAACGAGCATATCAATCACACATTGGTTCATTATTGGAGGCCCACATAGGTAGTACTCGCAATCCTCTGGGGCAGGGTGATCTTTAAGGTATTCATCATGTAAAACTTGGTGAATAAATCCTTTATAACCTTCCCAGTTATCTTCTGGTAGAGCATCAGAAAGCGCACAGTGCCACTTAAAGTTTTCATTCTCACCTTGAAGCATATCGAAATCTTCAACGTAGAACATTTCTCTCTTAGAACGAGCTCCGTACCAGAAAGTAATTTTTCGATCTGTTTTGATTCTCTTTAATTGATCAAATAAGTGAGATCTCATCGGCGCCATACCTGCACCACCACCAACGAATACCATTTCTTTCTTAGTGTCACGGGCAAAGAATTCACCAAATGGTCCAGAGATAGTAACTTTATCACCTGGCTTACAGTTAAAAATATAAGAAGACATCTTACCTGGAGGAGTTCCCTTAGGCGCTCTTGGAGGTGGAGAAGCAATACGCACGTTTAGCATAATCATCCCTTCTTCTTCAGGATAGTTTGCCATTGAGTACGCTCTAATAGTTTCTTCTGGTTCAGTCGAGATATTATCCCAAACTTTAAAAGTGTCCCAGTCACTTCTATACTCTTCTTCAATATCGAAGTCTTTATAATCAATTGTTAAACCTGGAGGTCTTTCAATTTGAATAAATCCACCTGCTTTAAATGGTACCGACTCTCCTTCAGGAAGATCAAGAATAAATTCCTTAATGAAAGTTGCAACGTTATGGTTAGATCTAACCGTACATTCCCACTTCTTAACACCAAAGACTTCGTCTTCAACTTCAATTTCCATATCTTCTTTTATAGAAACCTGACAAGCAAGACGACAACCATCTTTCGCTTCTCTCTTTGTGATATGTGATAATTCTGTTTCTAGAATTTCTCCACCACCAGAGTGAACGTGAACTTTACATTGTCCACAAGTACCACCACCACCACAGGCAGAAGATACAAATAATTTTTGATCAGCAAGCGCGTTTAGTAACTTTCCACCAGCTGGGATTTCAACAGTTTTTTCACCGTTAATGCTCAGTTTAATATTCCCAGAACTCACTAACTTTGACTTTGCAAAGAGAATGATGAGCACTAGGGCCAAAACAACGGCGGTAAACATTAAAACGCCAAGTATAATTTCATTCATAGTTATGACCTTTCTTTATAATACTTAAAGTTGAATACCTGAGAATGAGAGAAAACCTAAGGCCATAAGACCTACAGTAATAAAAGTAATCCCTAATCCTCTTAGTCCATGAGGTACGTCACTGTACTTCATTTTCTCTCTAATACCTGCAAGTGCTGCAATAGCAAGGGCCCAACCAATTCCTGACCCAATTCCATAAACAGTACTTTCCGCAAAGTTATAATCTCTTTCCACCATAAATAATGAACCACCTAAAATGGCACAATTCACTGTAATAAGCGGAAGAAAAATCCCTAAAGCTGTATAAAGCGCTGGAAAAAATTTATCGAGAATCATCTCTAGAATTTGAACCATCGCTGCAATCACACCGATATAAGAAATTAGACCTAAGAAAGATAGATCAAACCCTGTAATACCGGCCCACTTAAGAGCATTTTCTTTTAAAAGATAAGTATAAAGCAGGTTGTTTACAGGAATAGTAATTGTCTGAACTACCACTACTGCTACACCAAGACCAATTGCCGTTTTAACTTTCTTAGATACTGCTAAGAAAGTACACATTCCAAGAAAGAATGAAAGAGCAAGGTTTTCAACAAATACAGATTTTATAAATAAACTTAAATAATGTTCTAACATCTCTTACTCCTTCTCAACCTGATCAGTCTTCCAAGTTCTTAGGGCCCAGATAAATAATCCGATCAAAAAGAATGCACTTGGAGCAAGTAGCGCCATACCATTCGTTTGGTACCAACCACCCTGACTTGTCGTTTTCAGAATTTCAAAACCAAGAAGCTTTCCACTTCCAAGTAATTCTCTAAATACTGCAACAAAAATTAAAACAATACTGTAACCAAGACCGTTTCCAATTCCATCTACAAATGAAGTGATTGGACCGTTCTTCATGGCGAATGCTTCTGCACGCCCCATTACAATACAGTTTGTAATAATAAGACCAACGTAAACTGACATTGATTTTGCGACATCGTAAACGAATGCTTTTAAAAGCTGATCCGTTACAATTACGAGAGAAGCAATAACCGTCATCATCACAATAATACGAATACTTGAAGGAACGTGGTTTCTAATTATTGAAACAAAGAATCCTGAAAAAGCAGTAACGAGAGTAACTGCAATACACATTACAAGAGCTGTCTCTAACTTCGTTGTAACAGCAAGTGCAGAACAAATCCCAAGGATTTGAAGAGCAATTGGATTGTCATCAAAAAGTGGAGCAAATAGTGTTTTCTTGAGGCTCATTACTTGATCCCTCCATCTCTAAATTTAGCGAGGAATGGCCCGTAAGCATCATCTCCTAACCAATATTGAATTGTACCAGACACACCAACAGAAGTAAGGGTCGCTCCAGAGAGACCGTCAATTTCTGTCTCAGACTTAGCCGCACCTTTTACTACTTTTAGTACTGGTTGATAATCTTCGCCGAGGGCCTTCTTACCATTCCAAGTCGCTTGCCAACTTGGGTTATCAATCTCACCACCAAGACCTGGAGTCTCACCGTGAGCATAGAACCCTATTCCTTTTACAGTAACTGTATCCGGAGCAAGAGCTAGGAAGCCATACATTGTTGACCAAAGCCCTTTTCCATGAACAGGGAGAACGATCATTGTCACTTCACCAGCTTCCTTAATAAGGTAAGCTTTCGCTACTTTTGCTCTAAATCTAATTTTACCTGCATCAATAGCTGAATCAATTCTCTTATTTTCTTTAGCATCTTTAGCTGCTTTCTTTTGATCGTAGGCTTCAACATCACCTTCAACAACTTCACCAGTTGATAGATCAACTAAGAGAGATTGAACGTTTGCATAAGCGGCGTTAATTTCTTCTTTTGTTGCATTCTTATCCACTAGGCCAGAAGCAATCAGAAGATTCTTCTTAACATCTAATTTCTTATTTGCTTCTTGAGCAGGCTTCAAAGCTACTGCGGCACCAGATACTAGAACTGAGCACACAATACAAAGAAGAAATGCAACAAGTAGTGTTTTTCCTGTTTCGCTTTTCATCACTCCTCCTTAAGCCTTAATTCGCGCTTGTCTCTTCTTGATATGACCATTGACGACAAACCAGTCAATCAACGGAGCAAAGCAATTTGAGAAAAGAATTGCGAGCATTACACCTTCTGGGAATGCAGGGTTAACAACACGAACTAGAATAACCATTAGTCCGATCAATCCTCCGTAGAAGAATTGACCTTTAAAAGTCATTGAAGCCGACACTGGATCAGTGGCCATAAATACTAGACCAAAAGCAAATCCACCGATAACAAGGTGCCAATGCGGAGCAAGTCCAAACATTGGATTAGTATCAGAACCAATTTGATTGAAAATAAATGCGAAGAACATTGCTGAAACAAGCATAGAGAGCATAATTCTCCATGAACCAATTCCAGTAGTAATTAGGATTACACCACCAATCAAACAAGCAAGAGTTGAAGTCTCACCCATTGAACCTGGCATAAATCCCAAGAAAGCATCCATCCAACTAACAGAGATAGCAGACATTCCACCAATAGCAGCTTGACCAAGAGCAGTTGCTCCAGTGAAACCGTCTACAGCTGTCCAAACAGCGTCACCTGAAATTTCTCCAGGGTAAGCAAAGAAGAGGAATGCTCTAGCTGTAAGAGCTGGGTTTAAGAAATTCTTCCCTGTTCCACCAAATACTTCTTTACCAAAAACAACACCAAACGAAATACCAACAGCAACTTGCCATAGAGGGATCGTAGGAGGAAGAATACAAGGAAAGAGAAGTCCTGTTACTAGGAAACCTTCATTAATCTCATGCTTTCTTACTGTTGCAAATATCACTTCCCAAAATCCACCGACAATATTTGTCACTAGAAATACAGGAGCAAAAAATAATAATCCATAAACAAAGTTGGAGACACAATTTGTTGGGTCAAACCCAAGCCCAAGAGCAGCCATGATGGCCCCTCTCCATGAATCAACAACAGAGATACCTTGAGCTGCTAAAACTGTGTTCGCTTGAAGACCTGTATTATAACAAGCAAAAAGTAAACAAGCTGTTAGTGCCATTGCCACAGTTGTCATCGTTCTTTTGAGATCAATCCCATCACGAACGTGTACTGATCCTCTACTCACTTCACCAGGTGTGTAGATAAAAGTGTCTATCATTTCATACATTGGATAGAACTTTTCTAACTTTCCACCTTTAACAAAGTGATGATGTTGAGAATCTAGAAAACCTCTTAAAGCTTTCATCTAACCTTCCTTCTCAATAGTTGTTAAATTTTTTCTAAGTACTGGACCGAAATCTTTTTTACCAATGCTGGCAAAAGTACAAAGCGCCAAATCTTCCTCATCAAGCTCTAAACAACCAAGTTGTTGAGCTCGCTCAGTATCATTAGTAAGAAGAGCTCTTAATAATTGAGTTGGAAGAATATCTAAAGGTATTACCTTCTCGTACATTCCAACTGGAACCATCGCTCTTAATGAACCATGAGTCGTTGTTGTCATGCTAAATTTCTTAGAAGGTGTGAAGAACTTAGATAAAAAAGTTCTTTTGATAGAAAACTTATCAAAACCAGGTGACTGCCAACCAAGAAATTCTCTCTCGCGCCCTTCGGCTAAAATCGAAATTTGATTGTGGTAACGTCCAAGGTAGAGAAATGAATCTTCTGCTTTTCTACCATTTAATACTGAACCAGAAATAATTCTAAGCTCACCATCAAGTGTTTCATTAGCTACGATATCTAAAATATTTGCACCTAACTGAGTAGTTAAAAGCCTTGGGTTCTTAGCTTTTGGTCCTGCAACAGCAATTACTCTTTCAGTCCAAAGTTTACCAGTTGTAAAGAGTTTACCGATAGCGATAACGTCTTGGTAACCAGCGTGCCATACGAATTTACTTTCATGAACAGGATCTAGGTGATGAATATGTGTTCCAACTAATCCAGCAGGATGTGGTCCAGCAAACTCATGCGTAGAAGCGCAACTCGGAGCCTGAATTTTTGATCCAGATGCCTTAGCGACAAAAGTCTTTCCATCAGTAAGTTTAGAAAGTGCTTCAACACCGGCCTTAAAATCTTCTTCGTACTGACCAATCACTTGTTCAGGGTTTGGAGATAGTGGATTAGTGTCCATCGCATTAATGAATATAGAGTGTGGCTTATCTTCAAGCATTGCTACTTTTGAAAATGGTCTCATTCTTAGAGACGTCCACAGACCAGACTCAAGAAGCAACTTCTTAACTTCATCAAAAGAAAGGTCAGAGACACTCTTTTGTTTGTAAGATTCAAATTGAACTTGTTCAATTCCTGTTACTTCGATAACGATAGTTTGAAATGCACGTTTTGCACCTCTGTTGATCTCTACTACTTTTCCGTTTGCCGGAGAAGTAAATGCTAATCCTTCATTCTTCTTACACTCAAAAAGAACTTGACCAGCTTTAACAGTGTCGCCAATTTGAACTTTCATTGACGGCTTCATCCCAACGTAGTCGGGACCTGTTAAGGCCACTCTTTTAACTTGCGGACCAGCTTCGATTGTTTGTTTAGGGACTCCCGTTAAAGGAACGTCTAAACCCTTCTTAATACGAATCATGGTAGTAATAACCCCGTTAAAACGTTAATATGTTTAGCTTTATAACTATATAAAAAAAATAGACTTTGATTTTTTATACTCCTACCAATTCGATATGTAACTAGTTCATAATAAAGAAATCAAAAAAATAATTTTCTTAATATTATTTTAAATAAAATAAATTTTCCTACTTAAATAAAAAAGGTGCCGTAGCACCCTTATCCATCTTTGAATATACGAAGAAGTTATGCTGCTAATAGACAGCACTTCTTGTACTTCTTCCCACTACCACAAGGGCAAGGGTCATTTCTTCCAACTTTTGGCCCAGCGCGCCTAACCGCGTCTCTAAGAACATCACCTTCAACAAAGAACCATGCGTCATCTTCAAAAGTAAAAGTCGCTCTCTCGTGGTGCACAACTTCCTTATCCCCCACTACATAAGTGGCCTTGAACTCAACCATTCCGTCGTTATCTCCGGCCTGACCTTTTTGTGTTTCGATAATATCTAACTTCTTCCAATCACTTTCTTTTGACCAGATATCAATTTCTTCTTTATTCAATTCTCCGCGGCTCGCTTTATCTTGAGTGGCTATTATATAGTCCACTTCATGCTTAGCGAATGCTGAGTAACGAGAGCGCATTAATTGCTCTGCTGATTCTGCTTTCTTCGAACCACTATGTAATGGCCCACAACATTTTTCATATTCTACTTCGTGACCGCAAGGACAGCTCATGTTTTCTCCTGATTTTTTGATTACTATACTACTCTTTAAAATCTAAAAAGTAAGTCAGTAAAAAATGTATTTTCTTCTTTAAAATGAAATTTACTCTCCAAAATTCTCGAAGAGACAAAGGTAAAGTGTTTCTTAATTTCTTTTTGGTACCAAGACTTAGAACGCCTAATAGCATACTCATCTTTAAATTCGAGATCTTCAATTTGACGATCAAGTTCTTTATTAGTTGGCACACTAAAGTAGAGATACTTCACTCTCTTTGAAAGAATTGGAAGAATCTCTCTAATTTCTTCATCTGTCAGATATTGAAAAACAGAAGTACAAATTCCTAAATCAAAGTGCTTCTTAAATCTCGGGTCTTTACACCAAGATAGGATATCCATTTTATAAAGTTTTAAAGATGTTGAATCCACTGGAGCTATATTTCTTTTTTCAACTGTTTCAAAGACGTGGGCCGATGGTTCGATCCCCATCGCTCTATAAGGAATAAACTCTTTCATTACAGCTTCAAATAGATGACCTAATCCAAACCCTAAATCCACAACACTACTAATGTCTATGTAGTCCAAATCAAGAGTGGCCTTAATATACTTGGCATGATTTTCAGCATTACCTATTCCATCCATTTCGTCTGGAGAAGAATAATTCACATCCCAATACTCTTTATCAAAGCCTTCACTTCCCTTCTTTATTGTCACCCAAGAGCTCCATTAAATTTCTTTGTTCCAATGTAACCAATAAAGACTCGGTACGCCCCTAGCGCTATGAGTCCAAGCCATATGGTTAAAAGGTTTTCACTATAGAATGAATATATAATAAACGGCAGGAAAGAAAAAATAAAGCCGTAGAATATTTGTCTTCTAACAAAATCAAATCTCCCAAGCCCAAAGAGAAGTCCATCATAAACATAAGTAGCACATAAGAAGATCTGAGAGAGAGCAAGATAAGGCCACACCTTAGAAATAATATCTAAGACTAACTCGTCCTCTGTAAAAATCCGAAGAAGTTTATTCTCAAAAAAGAAGTAAGTAAGAGCAAAAGAAACTCCAAAGAAAAGAGAAAGTTTTAAGAGATTCTTCTTCATAAGAGTAAAGCTCTTAAAGTCTTTAGTCGCTTGAAACTTTGCCGCTAAAATATTTCCGCTTAAAGCAAGCCCATCAGTTAGAAAAGAAGAGAAAAGCCAAAACTCTAAAAGTATTTGATGGGAGGCAAGAGAAGCATGCCCGAGTCTTGCCGCACTCTTAGTACAGAGAAAGAAACTCCCCGTAAGAATAATTGAACGGCAAAACATATTGAGAGAGTTTCTTCCAAAACTCATAACTTCTCCTCTTAGAGGAGAGCCTACCAATTTTCTAACTTGAATTTCCCTTATTCTTAGCACAAAAAGAAGAGCTAAGAGCGCTGTAAAAATAGCTCCTATAACGGAGCCCCACGCAACCGCAGAGAGTCCAATATTTGTATGATAGAGTAAGTACCAAGAGAGCCCAGAGTTTATGATTGTTGAAAAAGCAATGAGTATGAAACACACTTTAACTCTTTCAAATCCACGAAGTATTGAGATTAAAGTTCCGCCCAGAATTAAAAATGGTTGACCAATAAGCCTCACATGAAAGTATGAAAGAGCGAGGGGCTTAAGCTCTCCCCTGGCCCCTACAAAATCAAATAAAGGACTACTACAAAAGTATAAAATCAATGAAGAGAAAACTCCAACGACGAGCGAGAGAAGTAGAGCGACTTTCACCCTACCATGTAATTGCTCACTATTTTCAAGAGAGTAGGCTTCGCTCACCGATTGAATTGAGGTGTGAATAAGAAAGTTAAAAACCCAAGTGAAAGAGCTTAGAATCACCACCCCTAGAGAAAGCGCCGCCAACCAGGTGGTATTCATATTTCCAATAAGGGCCGTATCAATAATTCCAGTTACTGGCTCAAGCAGGGAGCCAAAGATATTTGGAAGAGAGAAAAAGAAAAGCCCACCTAAGGTGAGCTTAATTCCACTTGAATTTAACTTACTACTCATTAAAGAGGCTTATTAACCGCAAAGTAAATAGCTATAAAGAATAATGTAACGAGTCCCCAAAAAGCTTTTGGCTTAATATCTTTTGATAATCTCTTCGCAAGCACTGGTCCTGCAATTGCAATAATAAGCCAGATCATCATTTTAATCATAACCCATCCAGGAAAACCTTCCCCGTGTGAAACTCCCATACGAGCGAGTAGGCCCATTCCTGAAACAAGTATTAATAAACTTGTAATTCCTGTAATAATTTTAATGTGCTTTGGCTGAGTAGAGTAATAACCTACAGCAAGTCCTGCAACAGTTAATAGAATACAGAGAATGTGAATCACTTTGTACACTTCGTAAGAGATCATAGAGTTTCCTTTTCTTTCAGTTTATTTCTTATCGTTTTGATCTAGATTATCGACGATATTTTTCAACTCTTCAACAGATTTAGAGATTTGTTCTTCCTCTGTAGAGATTCCTCTATAAAGTCCTCTAAAGCGCTTAGCGTAATCACCGAGAACTGCATTGGCAAAGAGAGCTGTATAAATAGCAAACATAGCGGTTCCAAGGAGCATTAGTAGAATTCCAAAGACCTTTCCTGGAACCGTGACTGGCACAACATCTCCGTAGCCCACAGAAGTCACTGTTGAAAAACACCACCAAATAGCATCCATAAAGTGATTCAGATTAGGGTTAACCCCTTTTTCAATAAAGAAAATGATTCCCGAACAAAAGAAGATAAAGAGATTTCCTATTACGGTTAAGCCAATAAATTCAACAGAAGTGACTAGTTCAAAAATTCTCTTAAAAATGATTTTATTACTATTGGTCACAATTGCTCTCTTTTCCTAATTTGTTTTGTTAAGTAAAATAGTAATATGGGACTAACAGACAATTCAAAGAAAAAAGACAACAAGGTATATCGCGGTGCATACAAATACCTACGAAATACAAATATTTACTGCGAAGAGAATTTCGAAGTTTTTAAAGAAAAGAGTGACTCAAGTATGCTCTTTCAAAGTCAGGTCATCTCGCGAACTTCTACCGGTGAAGTTTTAAATATTACTGTCGACTTCAAAATCAATAAAGATTATATCCCTACTCTTGTTATTATTAATAAGGTTCTAGGAAATGATAATGTTGTAGAGACCTTCTCCTTTAATAGTAAGAATAATACGATTAAGTACACTTTTGAAAATGCTACTGATTCTAAGAGCGTTGTTTTAAATACAACTCCAAAATTCTTTATCTCCACGCCTGCAGTTTGCACAAGCATGCTCTATCTTCGTTCAAAGAAGTTTGACCCAACAGGAAAGAATATCTACAACGTTCTCTCTAGTTCAAATCAGTGGAGCTTTGAGAATGAACCAGAGTTTAATGCAATCACAGTTAGGCGCATGAATCAGTCAAGCGAGACAAAGACGATTGATGGCAATAGTGTTCAAGGAGTCGATTATAAAATTGAGGAGCAGGCCGACAGTGATGAATACGACAAGACAACACCAAATCTCCGATGTTTTGTCAGCCAACACGTGACTATCCCCTACTTCCTAGAAGACGGGCACGGAACAAAAATTGAAATCAAATACCTAAATAATCTCTCTGAACGAGAACTCGACTAACCCCAAAAGGTACCACGTACCTAATGTTATGAGGTTTGCGTCGAAGCCTCTTAATTGACTCAGTACTCATAACGTAAGGTACGTGGTACCTTACGGGCCCTTACATGACTTTTGCAATTCGTAGTTCTTACTTAAGGCCTTTTGAACAAAACGGCAGGCCAGCGTAATATTAAACTTCGGCTTTAGGACTTCTTTCTCTAATAAGCGACTTGCTTCCACAATATTATCTTCAAGTTTAGTAGTAACTTCCGGGGAACATCCATCCGCTTCGATATAAGGGGAGACAATACTTATCGCTCTCTCTTCTTTTAAATTTGAATCAAGAGAAAGATTCAAACCTTCAGCAACTTTCTCTAACGTGCAGAATTTAAATTTCTCTCGCTTTAGATACGTTAATACACTTTCAATATTTTCATTTTTGCAAACCTCATCGTAATCGTAAACATTTCCAACGAAACCTATAAAATCCTTATCATTATTTAGCTCATAGAAATACTGCTCTCCATAGGTCGATAACATGTCTTTAAGTTTAAAAGTTGCAGCAAACGAAGCCCCTTCAGTACAACTTACAGACCAAGCATTAGTTGATATTAAAAAGAATAGAATGATTAATTTCTTCATAGAGAGAGTATATATGAACATAGACTCTCTACAAAGATTCAGCTAGTTGGCGAAAGAGACGCGGCTTAAAAAGTGGTCATATTCCCACGAGAAAAAGAGTAAGTATTACTTTCATTGGAATACCTACTGAATAACGAAATCTTTTACTTGCTCACAAGCAGCGTCTAAAGAAGTCCTTTCAATTTGATAGGGCTCCATAAGCTTCAAGAGCTGTTGCATAGTTCGCCCCTTCCACGAGCGAATTCTTGAATCCACAACAATCACCCCACCAATATCACTCTCTGTTCTAAGAAGACGTCCAAGTTTTTGATGAAGGGATCTCGTTCTATGAGAAAGATAGTAGTCAGTGAATTCGTTTCCAATATTTGATTCGTAGAAGTCTCTTCTATCTTGAATCACAAGGTCCATTCGAAGATCAGGAATTTTATCGACAAAGACAAATTGGAGCGCGTCCCCAGGAATATCAATTCCCTCCCCAAATGATTCCATTCCAAGAAGAATTCCAGACTCAGAATTTTTAAAATCTTCTACAACATTATTTCCCATCCCCTGAATAAAGAGTGGAATCTCCCCATCAAATTCTTCAAGGAGAAGCTCTCTAGCGACTTCAAATCTTGAACGAGCTGAAAAGAGCAAAAGACTTCGACCTTTAAGATCTCTAATTAACTTTGAAACCTTCTTGAGCGTCTGTGGCACAAAACTCTTATCCCAAATAGGAAGAGTATCATCACAGAGAAAAACCTTTGTCTTATTCTTATAATCAAATGTCGCCGGAAGATAGAAGCCAGACTTAAACCTTCTCTCAGGCTCTAGGTATGAGTAACCTGTCGCCCACTCAATACCACGGCTTCCCTGATCACCTTTATCATTTCCAAGAGTCGCCGAAGTAAAGACAACCGAATCAGAAATTTCAAGAAGACCTTGATGAAGGACTTTTCCGACATTCACAGGCGATGCACTCACACTTAATCCATACTCTCCGTGATACTTTAAAGACTTTGTATAGCCCTCTTTTTCAACAGGTTGATCAAGTGCGACTTCAAGAGCTTTTTGAACATCATCTAGAACTCCCACAAATTTTTCAAATCGCGTAAAGGCCACAATTTGATTTTCATCTGTAAGCTCTTTCACGTCCCATCTCGAATGATATGGTAATAAGTAATTATTAAGGTTCGTAATAATAAAACGAATAGAATCGAGATGATTATAAATAGCCATTCCCAATTCATCTGTTCTCTTTCTATTGATCATCGGAGCTTCATTCCAGAATATATCGGTATACTTTGGACGCTTTTTAAAATAGCTCTCAACCACAGTCGGCAAACCATTTAGATGGTCTTGGAGAAGTTGTTGAGTATTAGTGATCTCGCCTCTGATATTAGTTATAACAGACGTACTCTCACCTTCAGTTGTTTCATGTTGAGCAAGTAGGTAGAAGAGTGAGCCAATTCCCTGGGAATGAATGAGTGCCTTATTTAGAGAATTTAAATCTGCTTCTGTGACTTCATAAGTGAATGCACTCGTTGTCTCACCTTCAACCTTATGAGCTTCGTCTACAACTACATAGGCCGGTCTTGGAAAACTTCTAGGCCATGAAAACATTAGAGCGTGATTTCCAATGATAATATTAGCATCTTTCGCTTCTCTTAGTCCTTTTATGTAAGAGCAGTCTCCCTTGAATGGACAACTCTGTCCCGTACAAGATCTAAAATCTACTGTGATATCATTTTCTTTCGTGGAGAAATCTTCAATCTTTCTCTTCATTACAAAGGGAAGGTCTCCTCTCGTAATTTGATCATCAACATGCGCTCTTGAGTTATAGAAGAACACTAGATCAAAGAACATATCCGTATACTTTTCTTTAAAGTCTTTTGTATTTGTCAGTAAGTCTTCTTCCTCAACACTTTGCCTAAAGAGAAGTTCACAGAGATGATTTCCAGATCCAATAAGTTGCCTTACTTTCAACTCATCATCATTGAGTCCAAGAAGTTTTCTAAGCTGAGGAACATCTTTTGAAACCGCCTGATGTTGGAGCGTCTTGGTTCCTGTGGCCACTAGGACTTGCTTTTGTTCAGAGAGAGCAAAGAGGGCCGAAGGAATGAGATACCCTAACGTCTTCCCTGTTCCTGTTGGCGCTTGAATGAGCGAGTGAATTTTATTCTTAAATGACTGCCCCACTCTTAAGGCCAATGTTTCCTGAGATTCTCTATAGCGATAAAACGGTGTCTTTTGCTTTACGCTTTCTTCGTCTCTAAAAATATTTTTAATATTATCACCGCTAAAGTCGAGAGAGAATAACTTCTCACCAGCGTCGATTTTTTCATTTACAGGATGAAGAGTTTGCCAAGCAATATCACAGTGAGAATCCAGCTCAAGCTCTACACTCTCAGCAAGTTCTAAGAGTTCATCATCACTTAGACAGAAGAATTTATAATACCAGTAATCAGTTAAATTATATTTCTTAAATAAGCTATCCACTGTGGCCTGTAGAGCAGTATCTTTTCTAACAGTCGCAACGGCAACAAGGAGAACTTTTAAAAGATCTACTGAATCTTGAAAACCTCTATGCTCTTCACTATCGGCAATTTTCCAATCACAAATAAAGTTCTCTAATTTAAGCGAAGACATATTTGGAAAAAGAAGAGACAGAAAGTAGAGACTGTCTTCATAACTTTCTCTTCCTGAACCATCATCAATCTTTGCGAAATGATCGCTTAGAAACGATCTTTCAAATTCAGCATTATGAGCAATCAAATGATGACCGAAGACATCCATAACTTCCGGAGAAACAACCTGCCAGCTCGGCGCATTTATAAGCATTTTAGAGTCAATGCCTGTGAGCTTCTTTATAAATTGAGAGAGCTTTCCGTCGTATTGAACAAGAGAGCTATACTTTCTAATAAGAGTTGTTCCCTCATACTGAAGATAGCCTACGTCAATAATTTGATCGTAACTTGGATCAATCCCCGTTGTTTCAATATCAATTACTGCCCAACGCCCAAGAGGATGTGTCATGTGTGTCTCCAAAAATAACTTCAGTTTGTGTGCTATAAATGCTTATAGATATTGGCAATATCATCATTTTATTTTAGTCTGTGAAGCTTAAATGACAAGGAAAGCTTATGAACACAGCGCCAATTTTTCAAATTCAATCGATTTTGATTCTATCTCTTATGATATTGGGTATTTACCTTAGAAGAAAAAGAAAGACTCACGTAAAAATAATGTCAGCCGTCATTATTTGGGATATCCTACTTATATTACAAATTGAACTAACAAGAAGCGCCATAGCAAAAGCTGTCCAAGTTATGACTAACCCTTGGATGCTTAAAGTTCATCTCTTCTTCGCAATTGGTTCAGTTGTGCTATATATACTAATGATTATCACAGGAAGAAAGCTTCTCTCTGGAGATATCAAAATCAGACCAAAGCATAAAACCCTTGGTTGGACAACGTTAGTATTTAGAATTTTAACACTTGTGACGAGCTACTGGGCCGTTTCAAGATAAGCAATAGGAATACATATGAATTTTGAAGAATTAACAGCTCTTATACAATCAAATATCGAAGACGCAAAAGTTCAGATCACGGATCTAACTGGCTCTCAAGATCACTTAGGGCTACTAGTGGTAAGTGATGTATTTGCAGGAAAGATGCTTATTCAACAACACCAAATGATTATGGATATTTTAAAAGAAAAACTAAAACAAGAAATTCATGCAGTTCAAATTAAGACAATGACTCATGAACAAGCGAATACTCAAGGTATTCAACTATAAGGAGTTAATTATGAGCAATGATAATCCATTTAATATTTTAGGTTCAGATAAAGTACCACAAGAGGGAGCAACGGCCGTAACAGAAACGAGTGCAGCAAGTGACCTTAACGAAAGAATCAAGGCACTAATTGGTTCAAGTGATATCTTTCTCTTTATGAAAGGAAATGCGGCCATGCCACAGTGTGGTTTCTCTGCCAACTCAATAGCAATTCTTGATGCACTTAATGTTAAGTACAATACTTTTGATATTCTTTCAGATATGGATATCAGACAAGGTGTAAAAGAATTTTCAAATTGGCCAACGTACCCACAACTCTACTTCAAGGGACAACTTGTTGGTGGAAACGATATCATTACAGAGATGTATCACTCAGGTGATCTAGCTCAAGTTCTTGGAGCGTAAGTGAAAAAATTTGAAGATCTAGCAGAATGGTCACCAAAGAAAATGAGAACTCTTAGAAACAATCTAAATAATAGATTGGAAAGTTATAAGACCTCGGGAGATAATGCAAAACCTCTCCAGACAAGTCACGCTCTCTACGGTCTTTCAGAAGAAGGCTGTCAAGAGCTCCTAAAGAAAGTCACAAAACTTTTAAAGACACAAAAATAAAATAAGAAGGGAGCATTTAGCTCCCTTTTTTTATTCCTACCTACTCTTCCAACATCGATTCATCAAACTCACAATTATGATAAACCTTTTGAACATCGTCGTTATCTTCTAAGACATCAATTAACTTCATGAAAGTTGGGATATGTTTTGGATCGAGCTCTTTATTAGTAGTAGCAATTCTTTCAAGCCCCGCCTCCGTGGCCTCAATTCCAAGTTCAGAAAGTTTATTAGATGCATTACCAAAGTCTTCCATTGCCGTGGTGACAACGATGAACTCTTCATTTTCAAAGTCCACATCCTCAGCTCCACCGTCAATCATCTCCATTAGAAAGTCATCATTTTCCATCTGAACTTTAGACTTTTCAATCGAGAAAATTCCTTTGCGCTCAAAAATAAATTGTAAGCACCCATCCTTTCCAAGAGATCCATTATACTTATTAAATGCAGCTCTTACAGAAGAGACTGTTCTTGTATTATTATCAGTGGCCGTTTCAACGAAGACAGCGACACCATCTGGTCCGTAACCTTCAAAAGTTGTTTCGACGTAATCGTCTCCCCCAACGCCTGCGGCCTTATCTATCGCTCTTTGAATGGTATCTTTTGGAAGATTTTGTCCTCTCGCATTTTGAAGAGCAAGGCGAAGACGTGGATTCATTTCAGGATCGGAACCACCACCAGTTTTCACTGCGACAGTTATTTCTTTAATTAATTTTGTGAAGATCTTTCCTCTCTTCGCATCTTGGGCACCCTTTCTATGTCTAATATTCGCCCATTTACTATGTCCTGCCATAGTTAATACTCCTAAGTATATTTAAATAACTTTAGGATACTAGCAAGAATGAGACGAAAGGAAAACTGAGAGGAGATCGAAATTACTTTGAAGTAAGCTCTTTTTCTATTTCTTTAATTAAGTCATCTAGATCGAAAGGCTTAGAAAAGAATTTCTTCGCACCTGCATCAATTGCATCTTTTATAGAAATATCGGCCTGCCCTGAAACAAAGAAGAAATCGGGCCTAATGTCTGCACTCATAGAATTCACTTCATCGAGAACAGCCATTCCATTGCCGTTTGGCATTTTATAATCTGAAACAATAATATCGAAGTGATTAGAGCGAATTTTCTCTATAGCATCAACACCACAGTCAGCTGTCATAGTCTTGTAGCCATAGTAGTTAAACTCTTCTTCCATGAGTTCTAAAATGTCTGGTTCATCATCGACGATGAGAACTTTATAGTTTCCGCGCTCTATCATATAAAATTTATTTTACTCGGTAATGATACTTTTGGAAACCTTAGAAGCAAGAAATCTTACCATTAAAATACTCCCTAAAATATAGACCCCAAAATTAAAAAAGAAGTAAACACAATAGGCAAACCCACGTATTAAAGCCTGTAGCCAAGGACGGCCCAGAATAAACGGGACGTACTGCGGGGCAGTATCATAATAAAAGCCGACGAAATCCTGGCCTAATTTTACCTTAAGAAGATATTCATCACGGATATATCGAAAGTAGTTTAGAACATAGTGTTGCTCCATAAATCCTGCCGAAATAAAGTAGCATTGATTCTTTTCTAAAAACTCTGCAATTTTCAAAGGAGTTGCACTCATTGTTGGAGACAGAGGAGTATAGAATCCATAGAAGTCTCTAACTGCAAAAGAAATATTATACAGCCTACCATTATCTAAATTCTTAGCTTCAAAACTTCCACTAGCTGCAGCTGACACATCATCGTCAATTGAGAGAATCTCATTAATGCCTGCGAGCCCAAACTTACTATTATAACTACTGATATCAAAGATTGCGATGTCTCTAAAATCATTTTGGATAGCAGAAATTGTATAGTTCAACTTTAGTCTCTCGTCCCCTTTCTCAAGGTCAGTAAGAGTTGTTGTCACTGTTGAATCATAGACACGACCACTAATATTCAATTCAACAAAGAGACCGTCAGTTCCGCTAGTAGGATCAGAAATTGAAGTATCAACAGCGAGCTGAGAGAGCGTAATATAAGAAGTCACAGTAATCGGAGCAGTTAAAGCTGATGTACAATCTATTTCAGTAGAATTACATATTGAAGCCATTGAAAAACTAGAAACAACGTCTTCACAAGTTGAGCTTGTGCTACATCCAATAGAAGATCTTCCAACGAAGAGATAATTGGTACTAGAGTCATCTTTAACATACAGAGTTGGATAGAGAACATTGGTCGTGTCTGTATTTACAATGTCTATAGTTGTATTGAGAGTTTGTGTACTATTGGCCTTAAATAGTGCCGTTTTTAAAATATGGTTACTCGATTGAGTTGTTCCCGAACCTGAGAGAGGTATATACAACTTAAGAGGAGCACTCGATGAAGTTCCATCCCCTCCTAAAGTATTGTAGACGGAATAAATATTTCCAATATTAACAACTGGCGTTGTCGTATCAGACAATCTTACAGTGCTGGCCGAAACAGAATAGAGAGAGAGTGCGCACATAACGCTTAATAATAAATATTTCATTCTCTAGATTATCTCAGTAATTTACGACTTTCGTCAAATTTATTGCTCTTGTCAGCTAAAGCTAAGCGTGGAATATTACTTAATTATGAAAACATTTATCATTATGACCACATTACTCCTTCTTCAGTCTTGTCTTAAGCCAGAAGAAGTCGAAAATAAGTCTCAAGTCGTAAAGTCTATGGGCGAAACTATCGCTAAACAATATTCTGACATCAATCATCTCTCCATTGAAGATTTTCAAGCTTTAAGCAAAGAAAGCTACGTTCTGATTGATATTCGTTCGAAACCAGAAATAGAGATTAGCTATATTCCAAATTCAATTACACAGAAGTTTTTCGAAGAAAATTTAAGTAATTACCAAGGAAGAAAAGTTATTGTCTACAGCACTATTGGGCCAAGAAGTTCTAAGTACGTTCGAATTTTAAGAGATAAGAAATTTGATGCTTACAATTTACAAGAAGGAATACTAGGCTGGGCCCATCGTAAACTTCCCCTCCTTGAGTCAGGTAATGAAACTCATCGCCTTCACGTCTACACAGACGCTTGGAATTTTGCACCAAAGGGCTATGAAGGAGTTTACAAATAAGCGCTCTAGTTTCAATTAACGGAAAAATCACTTCTTCTAAAGAGGCTTCTATTTCGGTTTTTGACCGAGGCTTTCTCTATGGAGACTCTATTTATGAAGTTACTCAAACTTTTAATAGAAAGATTTTTAAATTAGAAGATCACTTTGAAAGACTACTCTACAGTGCCATGAAAATGGATATGCCACTAGATTTCTCAATGGAAGATTTAGAAAAAGATCTCATTGCTGTTTTAGATAAGCTCAATACAAGTAATGCTTACATCAGAATAGTTGTGACAAGAGGTGAAGGTGAAATTGGACTAGACCCAGCACTTGCCACTAAGAATAATGTCATCATCATTGTAAAAGAATTACCACCCAATCCTAGCTGGTGGTATACCGATGGTGTACACATGATTATTTCACACACAATGAGAAATCCAAAGAATGCCATTGACCCTAGAATCAAGTCTGGAAATTATCTCAATAATGTCATGGCCATGAATGAAGCCAAAAAGGCCGGTGCTTTTGACGCCATTATGTTAAATGGAAAAGGCGAAATTACAGAGGCCACCACATCAAATATTTGGGTGATAAAAGACGGTGAAATCATCACTCCACCGATCAAGGCGGGACTCCTCGGTGGAATCACGAGAAAGTCCCTCTTAAAAATTGCCGCAGAAAACTCTTATAACGTGAGTGAGAGAAATTTTGACGAGGACTTCTTAAAGTCTGCAGACGAATGTTTCTTAACTAGTACTACAAAGCTTCTAGTTCCCATTACAAAAGTTGATAATCAATCTATTGGAAAGGGGAAGCCCGGTTTAATGACATTGGAGTTGCTTGAACTCTACAAGAAGACAAATGGTATTTAGGAAGAATTATGGAAAATAAAGCACAGACTAATGCTCGTAAACTTTTACAAATTCTAGCAGAAGATAAGTATAAAAAGAGACGTGCTCCTTTCATTATGGGAATGGGAGTCTTAGCCCTCATCCTTGTGACATATACTTTCTTTAGTAATACTCACAAAACGCAGGAGAGCTATCTCATCAGTAGAGCAGAGAAATTAAGTTTTAAAGACATTGATGGCGCTTTAAAAAAAGGTATCAACTTTGAATCACTCGGTGACCAGAAAAAACATATTCTCTTCTACCTAGCAGAAGGTCCTTATTCGCTAGAAATTCTCAGTTATTTAAAGAAATCGGGAGTCGACTTCAAGGCTAGAAATTCAAATAGTAGAAACTCTTTAGAAGATATCCTCCTAAACTTAAAACCTACTAATAAAAATCTAGAAGATTACTTCTACGCAAATATTTCAACACTTATCAGCTTAGACCTAGCGGTTAGTAATGAAGTGATCAAAGAAGCATCTGAGATGTGTGAGAAAAGCTCTCTCGCAACTTGTTTAAAAATGGCCTTCTACTTCAAGGCCATAGGAAGAGCTGACTTAGCAGAGAGCTACGCTACAAGGTCTTGCTACACTTCTAAAGATGACTCTATCTGCGCCATTGCTAAAAATAATATTTTAAAGGACTCAAAATGATTCAATCAAAGAATACTCAGCAACTCACTAGAGAAGAACTCAAGCATGTACTAAGTGTTGCGAGAGGTGATGGCGAAATTGATATTCTCATTAAGAATGTAAAAGTTATGGATCTTGTAAATGGTGGTATCAATGAAAGCGCTATTGCCATCGCAGGAAAAACTATTGCGGGAACTGGTCTTGAATATCTAGACCAAAAGGCCAAGAGAACTATCGATGCCAAGGGAGCCGTTGCTGTTCCAGGTTTTATTGATGGACATCTTCACATTGAATCTTCAATGATGCATCCTTTTGAATTTGAAAGACTGACTCTTCCTCTTGGAACAACTACTGCCATTTGTGACCCTCATGAAATAACAAATGTAATGGGAGATAAAGGCTTTAGCTGGTTTCTAAGATGTAGTGAACTCATGAAACAAAATCTCTTCGTACAGGTTAGCTCATGTGTTCCTGCCCTTCCAGGATTTGAAACAAATGGTGGACCTTTTCCTCTCGAAAAGATGAAGGCCTATAAATCCCATCCAAATGTTTTAGGACTTGCTGAGATGATGAACTTCCCAGGAGTCATTAACGCATTCGATGAAGTGCTAGATAAGGTGGAAGAGTTTCAAGAGATGAATTTAGATGGTCACTGTCCACTAGTTCAAGGAAAAGCTCTTAATGCTTATATTGCGGCAGGTATTCAAAATTGCCACGAAACAATTACTCAAGAAGAAGGTAGAGAGAAACTATCAAAAGGCATGGCCCTCATTATTAGAGAAGGCTCTGTTGCAAAGAATTTAAAAACTCTTGCCCCTCTTGTAAATGACTTTAACTCTTGTCAGTGCCTTCTTTGTACTGATGATCGAAATCCTTATGAAATTTTTAACGAAGGTCATATCAATTATCTCGTGAAGAAAATGATAAATGAAATTGGAATTGAACCTCACGTTGCTTACAGGCTAAGTTCTTATTCAGCAGCAAAACACTTTGGACTTAAGAGGCTAGGACTCATTGCTCCGGGCAGACAGGCCGACATCGTCCTTCTTAGCGATTATAAGAATGTAGAAATTAGTGAAGTCTTTATGAAAGGTCTTCCAGTTAAAGAGCATAAGATTGAAGAATCATTAAAAGAAAACTTAGAAAAATCAAAACCTCCTATCGAAAATACAATGAAGAGAAGCCCTCTCTCTCCTACTGAGATAAAGTTTGAATTTTCAAAAGGAACCTATAACGTCATTGAAATTGTAAAAGATGAAATTATTACTAATCACTTAAAAGTTAAATATGACGGCACTAAATTTGAGTCCGATGATATTAGAAAAATCTGTGTTATTGAGAGATATGGAAAAGGTGTAAAGCCTGCACTTGGACTCGTTAAAGGCTCCGGATTATCCAGTGGCGCTATTGCTTCTTCAGTTGCTCACGACTCTCATAATATTATTGTGATAGGTGCCGATGAAAGCGACATGACCATTGCCGCCAACAAGCTCATCGAAATGGGAGGTGGTTTCTGTGTTGTAAAAGACGGAAAAGTCACAGCTTCTCTTGCTCTTCCAATTGCAGGGCTTCTAAGTTTAGAAACCGCGGAAGTCTTAACTGAGGGCATTATTGAACTTAAAAAGGCCTGTAAAGAAGTTGATGTTCATTTAAATGAGCCTTTTATTCAAATGGCATTTCTCGCCCTTCCAGTTATTCCATCGCTTAAAATCACTGATAAAGGGTTAGTTGATGTGACAAAGTTTGAGTTTATAGACTTAAAAGACTAAGTCTTTACCACGCACTTTATCGGTGCGTGGTAATATCACTTCTATTGAATCTTTTCGTTTAAAAGGTGAAGAAGTAATTCTTCCTTATCTAATTTCAACTTATTTTCTTTTAGATACTTGTTTAACTTCTCTTCTAAAAGTCTGCTCGAAGCTATTTTTTGAATCTGAAACTTATCCTCTGCTGAGAAGCCCTTCGTCATCACGTAGTTAAAAATGTCTTTAATTTCTACTTCACTTCCAAGCTCAGCGAGAGTAGCAAAAACAAGCTCCGCTTCTTCAGTTTCATTCTTATTAAATTGAATTATATACTTCTTTGGGGTTTGAAGAATTTTCTCTTCAATTGGTTTAGTAGCGGTCTTCGCTTTTACAGCTTTCTTTTTTACTGTTGGCTTAATGCTCTTTAGAATTTTCTTGCCCTGTATTTCTATATCATCCATATCATCATCTAAAACTGAGTCAGAAAATTCAAAGCTTCCATCAGTATCCATTCCGATAATACCAATTGCTTCTAGTTCTTTCTTTTTAATGTCCTTAATAGACTCATAGTTCATGATTACTCCTTCAATCCTTGAATAGTTTTAAATTATTTTAACATGAAGGAAAATTTTCTAATAGACACATATGGCCAAGTCTAATTATTGATTGAAACGTTGGCACTTACTTTTACACCAAGTGGTTTTAGCTCATTTGCCAATTCTTCAAATTTTAGGCAAGCGCGGTCACTCCAGTGCATTGTGAGACTGTCATAGAAGACTTGCACCATAAATGTTGTAGATTCGCTTCCCTTTCTCTCAACTGATTTTGCGTCTATCTCTAGGATTTTTGAAACGATCTCTACAACTTCTAGAAGAACTTCTGCCTTCACTTTTTCAAAGTGAATATTAAAGGCCACACAAACCTGATCATCAGACTTATCGATTAAGTTTTGAATCGGAAAAGTATCTAGGAGCTCTTCATTAATGCCAACAAGGCCTAAGTGGGAGATCAATAGGTTCTTCTGTATATCTAGAATTTTCAAGAATTCTCCATATATCTCAACAAATATTAATGTACTGCCAATAAAATTTAGCGTAAATAGCTGAAAATGGCAAAGATTATCTATTACTTTCGAAGGTTTAAGAGCTCTTTTGCGTTGACAGTACTTCGTAAATTAGATAAAAACATCGGACACGTATTCCAGAATTTGACGCGGGGTCTTAATATTAAGATGTGATACGTGATCGCCATATACCCCAAGTCACACAGTTAAGGAGTCTGAAATGGCAAAAGCAACTACGGGAAAATCTCGTTTTAAAATCCAGAGAGCACTAGGTCTTGAACTTCCAGGTCTAGGTAAAGCTGGTGCACTAGAAAGAAGACCATACGGTCCAGGTGTTCACGGTAACAGAAGAAAGAAAATTTCTGACTATGCTGTTCGTCTAAAAGAAAAACAAAAGCTAGTTTACCACTACGGTCTACGTGAAAAGCAACTTGTTGCTTATGTTAAACAAGCGAAGAAAAACCAAACAAAGCCATGGATGGAAACACTTCTATCTACTCTTGAGTCAAGACTGAACAACGTTCTTTTTAGACTTAACTGGGCACCTTCAATGTCTGCAGCTTCTCAAATGGTTGCTCACGGACAAGTAAAGGTTAATGGTAAGAAAGTTGATAAGTCTTCTTTCATCGTTAAAAAAGGTGATGTAATCACTCTATCTGATAAAGGTTACAACAACCAACTTTACAAAGGTTCAATTGAGTCTCCAAGAATGGCCACTGTTCCAGCTTGTTACAATATTGAAGCTGACAAGAAGAAAGGTACTATGATCGACCTTCCTCTTCCATCTGACATTCCATTTGAATTCGAACAACAATTTGTGATCGAATATTACTGGAAAGTTAAGTAATTTCAAAAAAAGTTACAAAATACGAAAGGCCTCGAAAGAGGCCTTTTTTTTTGAAAGAAATTAACAAGATATTAAATCTGCTTATCACCCTTATTGATTCGAGTCTTTGGCAGAAGGATTGAGTGAGGCTTCACTGTTACTTTCTCTCCCACAACAACATCCCCCATTATAGAAGCTTTTAACCCTATTGTTGCTCCCTTTCTAATAATTGTTGGAGCAATAACAAGGTAACCTCCCTGAGCGTAATGAGCAAAGAGGGTTGCCGAACCACCAATAGTAACATTGTCTTCTAAAGTAATTAAGCAAGGATCTGAAATATTAGTTGTGTTGATCATTACTCCCTTTCCAATTTTCATTCCCATCATTTTAAAGAAGAGAACATTGATCGGAGTAGGAGTAACAAGATCTAAGAATGTATAGCGCACTAACTGAACAAGAGCATTATGGTAGTACCAAGGAAGAGATTGGAGAGAGTACCACCCTCCTCTCCAAGGCTTAAGTTTTAAAAACATAATTTTATTAAAGAAAGGAACGACAAAAATAATAGAAATTCCATAGAGCAGATAAGCTCCAGCAAGAGACAAAGAAATAAAGAGAGGTTTAAAGAAATGAATATGGTTGTAAGTAAACTCAACCAATAAGTAGCCCGGCAAAATGGAGAAGCCAAGACAGAAAATATAGGCAACTCCAATGGGGAGCATGGCTAGACCAAAAGATAGAGCTTTGAATTTTCTAAGAAAGCTCTCTAACAATCCTCCAACCCCTTTCAAGTCAGAAGTTGTAGAATGAACATTCACCCGATTAGACTTCTTCTTCCCCTCATCACCAATATGGGGAATATCTTCTTCAATATGTGATTTATTTCTCTTTATCATAGGAGAAATTATATCATGATTTTATTTCTTTGCTCTAAGTTCTGTGGAACTCAATGACATAAAGTCATGCTCTCCCAATATCTCGACTCTTAGATTAGGATTTATTGCCAAAATTTCTTGGATAGCTCCCTCTATTTCAGTCTGTGAATGATTTCTATTTAAGACAAAAATACCTTCTAAAGAGTTGGCCAATTTTTCAACCTCTTTCCATTTTAGAAAAGTACAGAAATTATCGTCACCAATGAGAAGAAACTTCTTAGTAAACTCCGCTCTAGGGAGCCAGTCAACAGTTGGGTTTGGTTGCTCTAGTCCGTAAAAGCCAGGAAAGAGAGAGAACTGCGTTTCTTCAAACCTTCTTGCTAGCTCCATAAAAGATTTAAAGAAGCAATCTATCTCCATCTCTTCTTTCCAGGGATTACGATCTGGAACTATAACAACATTTTCAGATGGACATCTTCTAAGACATTCAGAATGTCCTTCGTGCCATGGATTGAAACTCCCACCAAAGAAAGTGATAGTATCGTGATTAAAGCTTTCTTTTAAAAATAACTTTGGAAGAGGAGATTTTTCTCTTAAGAAGATTGGAAATAATTCTCCAAGACCTTCGCATACAATAGCCCCATCCCCTTTTGCAAAGTGAGAGATCGAAAGTAGCTCTCTCCACTTTAGTCCCTTAACTTCACTTGCTTCACTTTCATAAGAAAAGAAAGACCTTACACCTTCACGTTTAGAAAGCTCTTTCCCTCTAATATCTAAATGACTTGGTAGCGAAGGATTCTCTCCATCCTCTACTAAAATAAATAATTTAGAATCTATTGTTGAAAAAAATGTAAATGCTTTACGCACTCGCAACCCTTTGAGTTCTAGTAGAAGTAACTAAGTCAAAAGTATATATGATAAGCGCACCCCAAATCAAACTAAATGCATAAGCGTGTGATTTCGTAAAAAGTTCTCCGTAAACGAAGACAGCTAATATGAATTGAAGAGTTGGTGCAATATATTGTAGCAGACCTACGCTAATCAGAGGAATTTTCTTTACTGCATAATTGAAAGTCACAAGTGGTATTAAAGTAACAATTCCCGCAAGAGCTGCAAGAAATTGCTCACGGCTACTCACTTTGAAAAAAGATAGTCCCGCACCACTAAATTCTTTATAAAAGAAGTAGATCAAAATGGGTGTTAATGAGAGGAGCATTTCAAAGAATAACCCCTCCATAGAAGGAATATTCATTCTCTTTCTTAAAAGTCCGTAGGTACCAAAAGTACAGGCTAAGAATAAAGAAATATCAATACGCCCAACTCCACTTGAAAGAAGAATGACGAGGCCAAGAAAAGCAAGTACAACCGCAACTCTCTGCCTAGGCCTAAGTGTTTCCTTGAGAATAAAAACCCCAAGAGCAACATTAATCAGAGGATTAATAAAGTAACCAATACTCGCCTCTAGAACATGTCCGCTACCTACGGCCCAAACGAAGACAAACCAATTAGAGAATATTAGCCCCGTTGTAAGATAGAGAGATTGTCTCTTCTTCTTTGTATCAATACATGCTTTAAGATTTCCCCAAGGCTTTTTGAATAGAATATAAACTAAGAATGTGAGAACACCCCAAAATATCCTATGACCTAAGAGCTCATAGGAATCAAATGCAGATAACTCTTTCCAATACAGAGCAATTAATCCCCAAAAACCAAAAGAAAATATACCTGCAAGATAACCACTATTCATGCTTAATTTATAGCAATTTCCAATCGTGAGGACTAGAGAAATTAGTTTTACAAGATTACTTTACATGGTACTTTACCTATAAGAGGTAAATAAGATTCATGAAATTTTCAACAACAATAGAAGGGATTGATTTTAAGATTGAAATCAATAGAGACGAAAACTATAGGCCCTTTAACCCACTTTCAAGCTTTACCATACAAGACTTAGACGATCTACGAGAAGACCTCATCCGCGTCTACTCCATTGAAGTAACTACAACAAAGAAAGGTGAATCCCTAAAACACTATACAACTGGCCTTCTGATGTCATCTGACGAGGAGGAGATTCCAGAAGAATTAGAGGAAGCCCTTGCAGACTTTGGCATTATTGATCACATCCTAAAGCAGTGGAAACTAAGTGATTCCAACAACTTAAAGCCAGAGTGGGCCAAGGTTGATTAACTGTCAAAAATTCTAACACTGCAGTAATCATTTCACCATTCCTAGAAGCTTGTCCAAGATTTCGCTATAAATAAGTATTAATTTATTTATAGGAAAATCAATGAAAAAAAGTCTCTGTCTACTCATTCTACTTCTTTGCTCTTCAAATATTTGGAGCTCTGAGCTTGCACGCTTTGAGGAGAACTTAGAAAGAGTCGTTATAAGTAGAGATAAGTCCGAAGACACTCATCAGAAAATTTATGAGCACACCCTAAACTTAGGTTCTTATAGTCTAGAATACCTATGGAATAGACCAAATGGTAATGGACTCTTTTTATATATTATCAAAGAGAGCTGGCAAGTATACTTAGAAGAAAGTGCTCCTTATCGTAGGGATCTTAAAAAGTCTCTAGATACAGTTTCAAGTCCAAAAGAATCACTGCGCGCCCTTCAGCTTATTGAAAGAACTCAAGCACTCTACGATACCTATATGAATAATACTGAACTAAGACATATTCTTTTAGATCAATCTAATATTCTAAATAACTCCATCACAGAGTTCTTTAAAGAGGTTCTAGCTCATAAAGTGAATGAAGCACTTCCTGTTCTAATTAATAGAGCAAAGAAATTATCTGAGAAGGAAGAAAGTGCTTCTATTATTTTATACAAGAGCAGTAGAAAAGAAGACCTATCAAACTTTGCAAGTCTGAAGAATTACTTTAGTGATTATGTTTCGACAATTCTATCAAGAACAACTTCAGGACTCAGCTCAGGGTTTGGCGCAATCGCAGGACCTATTGAATGGGGAGATGGTGGACAAATTAGAGATGATCAAGTTGCAAAAGATAAGATACTAAGAGGATTAAAACCTCTAGATATTATTTTTGAAAAGAAGTCTTATAAGCTAACAGACTATACTATTCCTGGTTATTGGGGACACAATGCTGTTTGGATAGGAACCAAAGATCAACTCATTGAAATGGGTATTTGGAACGCAAGAGAGCTCGATCCATTTAGAGAGCAAATTGAAAAAGGCAATTCTATTTTTGAAATGAGAAAATGGGGAACAACTTTCGCAGAGTTTAACAAATGGATGGATCTAGATGATTACGCCCAAGTAAGAGTGAAAGGAATTTTAAAGAGATCTACTAAAGAAATTTTAAAGGTTTATAAAATACTCGCAGAACAGATTGGAAAGAATTATGACTTCTCTTTCAATGCTGACACTGCTTTTAAAATTACCTGTTCTGAAATTATTTATCTCTCATACGGAGATGTGAAATGGCCTCTAGACTATATTCTAGGAAGAAATACTATTACTCCAAATGGAATGGCCGAAGCTATCTTCTATGAAAACTCTCCTCTCGAATATATCACTTTCGTTAAGGGTGATAGAAAGAATGGAGCCAAATTCTATACAAAGCAAGAATTCGGAAATCTTATGAACTTCACAATGCTTCCAAATGGCTCATTTGTTCAAAGATATAAGCAGTGCAGTGTCAAGCATGAGAGAAATCATAGACGTGCAATTAAATTAGTAAATAAATGTATAAATAAAACTCGAACTCTTAGGCTGTAGCGATCATAATAAGAGCATGAATAAGGAATTTCCAGAAGCTATTGAAATACAGCAATTAATTTTGAATAGGCCATCGATTGCAAGTGTAGAAGTCATTCAGACTATCTCATTTAAAGGCTTAGATTATCCTATACACCAATTTAAAGTTGGAAACGCTCCCAACTCCTCTCCTACTCTCGTTCTAGTTGGAGGAGTTCATGGCCTAGAAAAGATTGGCACCCATGTTGTTATCTCTTACCTAAATTTTCTCTTCGAGCAATTAAAATGGAATAAGGATTTACAAAATTTCTTTGATCAATTTAACCTCGTGGCCATTCCCATAGTTAACCCTGTTGGAGTCGCTCACAATAAAAGATCTAATGGTAATGGTATCGACCTTATGAGAAATGCTCCAGTAGATGCGACAACCAAATCGCTCTTTCTCGTAGGTGGTCATAGAATTAGTCATCTCCTCCCTTGGTATAGAGGCAAGAAGAATACTCCTATGCAATTAGAGTCAGAGACTCTTTGCAAAGTTATAAAAGAAATCATTAGTAAAACAAATAAGTGCCTTGTCATTGACTTTCACTCAGGCTTTGGACTTAAAGACAGACTTTGGTATCCCTATGCAAAGAGTTCAGAGACTTTCCCTGCGATCGAGCAAGTTAATAAAATTCAAGAAGTCTTTGATCGAACAATTCCACACCACATTTATCAAATAGAACCCCAATCGGATCAATACACAACCCATGGAGACCTCTGGGATTACTTATTTGATTGGAAGGAAGAGAATTTTAAAGAACATGACTTCATTCCATGGACTCTTGAAATGGGCTCGTGGAATTGGTTAAAGAAGAATCCTATACAAATCTTTTCTAAACTAGGTTTTTTCAATCCCATAAAGAATCATCGCTATGATAGAACGATGAGAAGACATTTATTATTAATTGATTTCTTTTCAAATATAACAAAGAATTGGGAAGTATGGAAAAAGTAAATTGGGTCCTACTGAGAGGACTAGCAAGAGAAAAAGGCCATTGGGTTAACTTTGATACACAAATGAAAGATGCTTTTCAAGGCGAAGTTCTCTGCCTTGATTTACCAGGTGCAGGAGACTCTCTCCACGAAGCCGTTCCTCTAAGTATAAAAGGAATGACTGACTTCATTAGGGCCAAGTGGTTAGTGCAAAGAGGGAATGAAAAGAAGTGGTCACTTCTTGCAATTTCTCTGGGAGGAATGATTGCCATGGATTGGTGTGCGAGGTACCCAAAAGACTTTGAACTACTAGTTACGATTAATTCTTCAACTAAGAAATTATCACTTCCCTTTGAAAGAATATCTCCCCTAGCAATAAAGTCTCTGGCCAAAACAATCTTTATTAATGATCCCCATAAAAGAGAGGAACTTATTCTTAATCTTATTACGAATCATGATAATGTAGATCAATCCATTGCAAAGGAATGGGGAGAGCTTGCAAAGAAGAGACAAATTAAGATTAGTAACTTCTTTAAGCAACTATTTGCTGCTTCAAAATTTAATCTTCCAAAGAAAATTCAAACTCCTTACCTCGTGCTCGCCTCTGAGAATGATCGATTTACAAATTGTAAGTGTTCAAAGAAAATTTCGAAATACTTCAATGTTCCAATTCACCTCCACCCTACTGCTGGACATGACCTCCCCATTGATGATGGAGAATGGATTATTGAGAAGATTAGAGACTTTAAAAAAAGTTAATAACAAGTACTTTCGTAGCGATAAACTTTCTTAATTAGAGTTTTCTGACCCAGAAACTGAGAAATAATTTCACCCGTTTCATCGACATTTAGATTGAGCGTAATTAATTTCTGATGAATATTATTACTAAAACTAACTTCTTTCACCCCATTTCGAGAACGATATTCTATCCGACAGTTTCTATCTTCATCACAGGTAGTATATCTCTCGACCCAAGAACAATCCTCTTGCTCCCTAATAAGCTCCCCTTGAAATATAGTCGTACTGATCTTGGCATACACTCCATACTCTTGCCCTACTTGAGAAGAAGTCAGGCGTATTTCTCCCGCATAATCAGGAAGAGCTTGGTCTTTAGGTATTTTAAAGTCAAAGGAATGGTCTAAATACTCTATAGTAAAGAGTCGCTTAGACTTAAGAACTAAATTTACTGGAACAAGACCAGTAGTTAGCTCAATCTCTTCCCCACCGTCTAATAAGGAGTAGGTAGTAAAATTATGTAACCCACCCTCAAGTGAGTTACACGATTGGAATACAAGAATTAAAAGAAATAATAAATACTTCTGCAATGGATCTTATCTTACAAATGCAAAGCAATTGGCGGAAATAGTTGGTCCATTATTCAAAGGCCCTGTAAAAACCTGTGATGTTTGACTTCTCACTCTACAATTGTAGCGACAATCGAAAGTTCTCTTTGCAAGTTCAACTTGCCCAAATCTATTTCTAAAGTAAATGTCGTAAGTATAATTCATCACACGGATTGGTCTATAAGAATCATTCCACAATTCACAAGTGAGTGTCGGACCATAGATAACATGTCCTTGAATAACTCTACCTCTCGACTTATCAGACTCTACTTCTTCACTAGAAAATGCTTCTACGCAAAGTAGAAGAATACTAAAAACCGCGACTAACCTAATTAGCTTGGCCATATCAAACTCCTTTTTGATTAAATATATATTTATTATGAGAACTAATAGATTAAATGAGAAATGAAAAAAACTGATAAAGCCTCACTTTTGAGAGTGAGGCTTAGAGATTAATTATTGGCATTTACCTTTTTGAACATAGTTATTCTTTATCCGCATAACTTGCTTCTTGCTATACCAATGCTCGTTATGAGGTTCACCGTTAACAGAGAGCCTGTACCAGTTCTTGTTCCTTGAATGATGCTCCACCGTGCATACTGGCTGATTGAGAGAGGCTACATGCCTCTCGGCCAATGCTGGTGAGTTTGAAGCAACATTTCCACTAGAACAAGACGCGAACATTAAACCCATAGCACTAAGTGCTAAAATCTTTTTCATTTTATTCCCCTTGTTTTCTGTAATTGACCTATCGATAATTCAAGAGAAATACTTTAGTATTTTAATCAAATACTCTCGTTTTAATTATTTTTAGAAAAATTTCGCCTTTTTCGTGACCATTATGGTCTTTTAATGTAAATATATTAGGTAATTATCTTTAAATTTATTGTTATATGAGGAATGACTCTATGAGTAATGAGAATGTAAAAGTTTATGAGACATCAATAGTTCCAAAAGGTGAAGTTATGGTTCCCGCCAGAAATCACGAAATGGTGGCGACATCTCTACAAATTGAAGTAGTTCACATTCTGGTATTTTTCATAATCCTCTTTGCTATTTTTGCTGGACTTTGGAAATCTGCGGTTAAGGCCGAGAAAGATGAAGAAAATAGAGCAAACTCTACTGGTTTAAATCACAAGTAAGTTAGAATTCTAGAAAGAAGGTCACTGGCCCATCATTGCCTATAGTGACCTGCATATTTTCCCCAAAAATCCCTTTTTTCACAACGATACTCCGCTCTAATAGATTGCAGAATTTCTCAAAGAAATTATTAGCAAGTTCTGGCTCCATGGAATTATCAAAACTAGGTCTATTGCCTTTCTTTCCAGGCCAAGAGAGTGTGAATTGGCTGACGGCTAAAATTTCTCCACCAGACTTAGATATATTCTCATTCATTCTTCCCTCAGAATCCGAAAAGATTCTTAAATTTAGTATTTTTTCAGCAGCTTTTTGGACTGATTGATCAGTATCACTCTTTTCCATACAAACTAAAAGTACCATTCCCTTAGGAATAGTACCTACGACTTCATTATTTACAGTGACTGAGGATTGGAGTGATCTTTGAACGACTATCTTCATACTTTAACTTAAGAAGCTACTCGGCTCTTTTTATACTTTAACATATCCGAATACTCTTCTTGGAGATTCTTATAATTATCAAATTCACTTTTAACTTTTCTTTGGAGATCCGCCTTCACTTCATCTAAATTCTTGGCTCTAAAAAATTCAAGCTCTTTTGAAAGTTTCTCTTCAACAATTTCATCATTTTCAAGACATTCAAAAATTAATTCGAGCCTCTTTACCTCTTCTACTTTACTTTGAATTTCTTCGATATCTTTCTTCCAATTATTAATTTTTTCCTGAGCTTCCCTAATAGAATTATTAATCTCATTTATTGAGAAATTAAAGCTCTTATGATCTTCTTCAATTTTTATCTTATCTTCGTACTTTGCATTCCTTAGCTCTTGTCTACTATTTTCAATTTTCATCATCAAGCTGTCATATTCTTTAGAGACTGCATTTCTGTTTTCAATCTCAGTTAAAGCTAATCTTAATGCTTGCTCATATTCATCAACTAAGGCCTTTGACTTCTTTAATTCAGCAAGAGGATTTCCCTTCTTATTACTTCCAAGAGAAAGGTTGATTCCTTTATAGTCTGAAGGCTCTCCAAGCATTTCATCAACAATATCTGCCGTATTTGAAATCGTCAGAGTTCTTGTTATTTCTGGAATGTGGAAAGTCTCTATTGGCTCAAAAAAGAAGTAGAATTGCTGTTCACCAAACTTTACCTTATCTTTAAGAGATAATTTCATTTCTTGATTAGGCGAAACTTCGGCACCATTTAGCTTTGTTCGATTTGAAGACTCAAGATCGATGATATAAACATCATCTTTCTTAACGACGACCTTAAAATGCACACCACTCACTCTATGATCGATAACAGAGTAGTCACACTCCTTATTTCTTCCAAAAGTCATATTATCACTTAACTCTATGACTACTTCTTTAGTTGAATCAAAAAAGAATGGTACTGCTTTATCTGACACGGTGGAAATCCTCCCAAATGGTAAAACTAATAATATATCTTATATATTAGTATATAATTCTATCGGTCATTCTCCTGTATAATTTAGAAAAGAATCATAAGACGTTGTTTTTTCATTGATTATTACTAATTGGTAAGCAAAGAACAATTGGCATTACTAAATAAAATACCCTTTTATGTCGATAAACTAAAGAAAAGATATTTCTGGAGAAGTAATGAGATTCCTAACTCTTACACTAATTTTAAATATACTCCTCTTCCAAGTATATGGCGAAGAGCTTGAAGTCGGCCAAATCATTCTCATAAAGGGAGAAGCCAGTGTCCAAAGAAATAATGCAAAGTCTCCACTAAGTAAGGGCTCCTTTCTAAATGAACTTGATATAGTAACAACAGGAGAGAAGTCCCTCATTAAGATTTCATTCTTAGATAGAACTAACCTTATTCTTGGCCCCAATAGTGAGCTTCAAATTAAGAAGTACTCTAAGAAAGATCGAAGAAATATTTTTAATTTTATTAGGGGAAATTTCCGGGCTAAAATTCAAGAAAAGGTTTCAGAAAATCAAAGCGTACAATTTCTAGCGAATCAAGTTTCTGTAGGAGTTAGAGGAACAGAGTTTTTAGCCAATTCCTATATCGCAAATGCCAAAGGTGTTTCAGATGTGGCCCTTTTAGAGGGAAATTTAAAAACAACAATTGCACAGACACAAGAGTTTACTCTAAAAGCTGGAGAGGCCATCAATACCAATACTTATCAACTCTCTAAAGAAGTTAGAAGACTTGATCCTAAAATTGTAGAGAAGTTATTAAGTGACGAACTAAGCCTTCTTCCAAATTTAGCCGATGTCACGGGAAAAATTAAAGAAATGAAAGACCTCTTTCCTGACATAAGCGCCTCCTCTCCCCCTCTTCCAAAAGTAGGAGTTGCGATAGGTAGTGCAACTGGTGCTCTTGGACTAATTCTTGGTGGAAGTGAAGATGAAAAAGAAAAAGAAGAAAAAGAAAAAATTAAAATACAAGAGAGAAGAAACTTAAAGAAAGAGCCTTCTGATATTAGAGATGCAATTCTTAGAAGAGAAGAACTCAGGGCCGATAATCAATGCTTCTACTGGTTTTATAAGTCACTTCCAGGAAGTGGTGAGTTAGAAAGATTTAGAAGAGAGAGAGACTGTGATGAATTTGACTATGATTTATAAAACTCTAACCTTTTTAACTATTACTCTATTTATCACAAGCTGTGGTTCGGCTAAAATTATTCCAACAACTGATACTTGCTCTCTTGAAAAGCACTGGGAAGATAGCCTCTACCAAGTAAAGATCAATGGAAAAAAAATAAACTCTCATTGGTATTTAAAAGAAGATGCTCTAGACATCACTAAGCAATTAGCAAAAGAAAATAAGTGTATGTCTCATTAGATTGAAAGTAGTTGACACTGATCAAGATGAATATCAAAGCGTATAGATCTCTTTAACTCAACCTTATCTGAATGAGTTGCAAGAATTTTAAACTTTTCAATCCCTTCGATTTGAACCCATACCTCAAAGCTTGCGCCCATGTGGATAATCCTCTTTACTTTGCCTTTGTACTTTCCATTTTCAGATATATAACAGGCTTCAGGACGAATGAGAGTATAAGCAAAGTCACCTTCTTTAATTCTTGAATCAAAGCACTTAACTTTAAAGCTGTCTAATTTATTACTTTGCGTATAATTCTCACCTTCTATCTTCAAAACACTTCCGGCCATAAGGTTTACAGAGCCAGTGAAGCTTGCCACCCATGCATCGCTTGGCCTTGTATAGACCTCTCTTGCCGAAGAGTATTGCTTAATTATTCCGTCATTTAAAACCATAATTTTATCAGAATGGGAAAAGGCATCTTCAAGATTGTGAGTCACGATGAGAGCGGAGATTTTTCTCAGTTTTAAAATTTCTACGAGTTCACTCTTAATTTCATCTCTTAGACTTCTATCCAGATTAGCAAAAGGCTCATCCAGAACAAGGAGTTTAGGATGAGTCACGAGGGCCTTTGCCATCTCCACTCTACTCTTTTGACCAGTAGATAATTCACTTGGAAATTTATGGTCTTTATATTGTAGCCCAAAGACCTCAATCATATCTCTAATCGCATGATGTCTCTTCTCTTCATTTTCTTCAATTAAATGAACTCCAATATTCTCAAAGACCGTCTTATTATTATCAAGAGATAGCTCTTGAGGAACATAGGAGAGAGATGCTTTAAAAGAATTTAAATCTCTTCCATCAAGAAATGTAATGTCCCCCTCATCACTTGAAATAATTCCAGCAATCATTTTTACGAGGGTACTCTTTCCAGTCCCACTTGGACCAATAATGCTTACAATTTCGTTACTCATTAATTCAAAAGATAGATCCTCAATCGCCGCAATAGATTTATGATCAAATGATTTTCTTAAATTTCTAACTTGAAGTAATGGCCTCAAAGAATGTCCTTACTAAATTTACAGATTACTGGTTCTACTAATTTCTTATAGTCTTCAATATCTAAGATAAACGACTTTGTCAGTACTCCTGCATTGAATGCGATAGACTTATTGAGAAATATTGATTCGTCTATGTAGAGATCAAAATCTTGTAGAGGTCTTCCAAATGGAGGTAGCGCCCCTTTCACTACTGAGCACTTCTCCATTAACTCTTGCGCATGAGCAAAGCGTAGTTTCTGAGAGCCTAAGATCTTTCTAATTTTATTAGAGTCTGCTTGCAGGGCCGCCGAAATGACAAAGAGTTTAAACCCCTGCTTATCTTTAAAGAGTAGTGTCTTTCCACCAATTTCAATTTTCTCACCGCGAAGCTCTGCCGACATTTCACACGTTTCTGCCGCTGCATGATCAACTTCTTTATAAGTGACTGAATTCTCTTCTAGGAATTTTCTTATTTGCTCTGTCTTATCCATGGCCAAAATTACACAATGGGCCAGAAACTGTAAAGAAGCACTCTAAATTTGACACATTTTAAAAAGAGATGAATAAAGGCAATTACATTTAAGGAGAACAAAATGGTTTCAGATATTTTTAATCCAGAACTTTGGACAGAAGTTCCTGGTTTCAACTTCACAGACATAACTTATCACCGCGCTAAAGACCAAGGTACTGTAAGAATTGCTTTCAACAGACCAGAGGTCAGAAATGCATTTAGACCACAAACTGTAGATGAACTCTATCACGCCCTAGATCACGCGAGAATGAGCTCTGACGTAGGTTGCGTCCTAATCACAGGTAATGGTCCTTCACCTAAAGACGGAGGCTGGGCCTTCTGCTCTGGTGGCGATCAGAGAATCAGAGGAAAGGATGGTTATAAGTATGTTGGCGATGAAGGCCAACAAGATCCAGCAAAACTTGGACGACTTCATATTCTAGAAGTTCAGCGACTCATTAGATTTATGCCTAAGGTTGTTATCGCCGTTGTACCTGGTTGGTCAGTTGGCGGAGGACATTCTCTACACGTGGTTTGCGATATGACTATTGCAAGTAAAGAGCATGCTGTCTTTAAGCAGACAGATCCTGACGTTGGAAGCTTTGACTCTGGTTACGGCTCCGCTTACCTAGCAAGACAATGTGGACAAAAGAGAGCGAGAGAAATTTTCTTCCTAGGTCTTAACTACTCTGCTCAGGAAGCTTTCGATATGGGAATGATTAATAAAGTTGTTCCTCATAACGAACTCGAAGATGTTGCTCTTGAATGGGGAAAATTAATAAACTCTAAATCGCCTACTGCCATGAGAATGTTAAAATTTGGTTTTAACTTATTAGATGACGGTCTAGTTGGTCAGCAGATATTTGCAGGTGAGGCTACAAGGCTCGCTTATGGAACTGATGAGGCCAGAGAAGGAAGAGACGCTTTCCTAGAAAAGAGAGATCAAGACTTCTCAAGCTTTCCTTATCACTTCTAATTTCAAGTAGATAAAAAGTGTTTTGACGCAGATGTTCAATGTAAAGATTATCACCTAATGGCCAAAGAGGGTGATAATCACTACATTTCACTCATGAAAAAAGCCTCACTCTTTTTAATTCTTCCTCTAATTTGTCTTAAGATAAATGCTGGTCCTTTTAAAGTAATCTATGGCGAAGATGATCGCTACGAACCCTTTGAGCTTGAAAATAGTAGAATAGAAGAGGCTTCAAAATCTGTTGCTGCGATTATTTCAAATTATTCCTTAAAGAAAATTGGAGAAAAAACAGAATTAGTTTCTCTAACGTTAGAAGATACAATCGAATATTGCCCAAGCGTACCTTTTAAGAACCAAATTATCTCCGCTTCATGCTCATCTGTTCTTATTGCCCCTGACGTAGTTCTTACGGCGGGTCATTGTATTAAAACTGATTGGGACTGTAATTCAAAATCATTTGTCTTTGATTACAGAATTGATCTACTCGGAGAGAAAGAAGGTCCTTATAAGCGCTACCGAATTCCAAACTCTAATATCTATAAGTGTTCAAAGATTTTAGAGAGAAAGCTAGTTAAAGATGAAACACTAGAAGATTGGGCGATAATAAAATTAGACCGAAAAGTTACTGATAGGACTCCCCTCAACTATAGAAAGTATGGAAAAATGGACCCTGAGACAAAACTTTCACTAATTGGATTTCCAAGTGGCCTTCCTTTAAAGGTGGCAACCAACGGGAAAATAAGAAGCGATATTGCTCCACACTACTTCGTTGCCGAACTAGATGCCTTTCACATGAACTCAGGTTCTCCGGTTGTTAATGAAGAAACTTTAGAAGTCGAAGGAATCCTTGTAAGAGGAGAAAAAGATTTTGTAAATAGACTTGGATGCTACGATCTCATGATCTGCAAAGAGGGAAATTGTCGTGGCGAAGATGTTTCTAGAATTACAACAATTCCTTTTGAAAAGTATATTTATTAAAGAAAGAACTTCACGCCATCAGTCCACTTAAAAGAGTCTACATTATCAGTCGTGACTTCGTGAGCAGAAATCTCTTGAAAATCTTCCATCACCTCAAGACGTTCAACATGAGAGCCCCATGAATTAAGCTCTTTCAATTCTAATAAATCATTTTTAAGCTTGTAAACTTCGTTGGTCTCCCCCTCAACACTACAAGTGACGAGACCTCTATCTTCAGTGTTATTTGTGGCTCCTGCGACCAATCCACGCCTATGACAAGACCTAATAAAGGTCTGCCTAAACATTATTCCCTGAACCTTTCCAAATACTTTAAAACTTTCTTTCATATCACTCACCTTAGCTTTGCTAAATAGTATCAAAGTGTATAAATTTAAGAAATGAATTTAACAAATATCCCCTTACATTCTAGTTGGAAAATATTACTAAAAGATGAATTTAAAAAAGAATATTTTAAAAATTTAGAAAGTTTTCTTACCCAAGAAGAGCAAAACCAAGAAGTTATTTATCCACCAAAAGAAAATATTTTTGAGGCCTTAAATCAAACTCCTTTAAATAAAGTAAGAGTAGTTCTAATCGGGCAAGACCCATATCACGGAGAAGGGCAGGCCCATGGACTTAGCTTCTCCGTTTTAGAGGAAGTTAAAATCCCTCCTTCACTTCGAAATATTTATAAAGAAATTGCTGACGACCTAAAGCTTGAAATTCCACTCCATGGAAATCTTACCAGTTGGGCAAGACAAGGAGTTCTTCTTTTAAATGACGTGCTGACAGTTAGAAAATCTGAAGCGGCTTCTCATCAAAAGAAAGGATGGGAAATATTCACGAACAAAATCATTGAGCTCGTTGATAGTGAGTGCGAGAATGTCGTGTTCATTCTCTGGGGAAGCGGCGCTCAAAAGAAAGCAAAGAAAGTAGATACAACAAAGCATTTTATTATAAAGTCTGTTCACCCCTCTCCTCTATCGTCTTATAGAGGCTTCTTTGGCAGTAAACCTTTTTCACAATGTAATCACTATTTAAGAACTAATGGCTTAGAAGAAATTAATTGGAATATTAATGATAACAACAAATAAATTAACGAAGAGCTTCAAGAGCTATAAAAAGAAACCTGGCTTTATGGGTTCTGTCGAATCTCTCTACAAAAGAGATTACACTCTAAAAAATGCAGTCGAAGGTTTTGACCTAGACATACCAAGTGGACAAATTGTTGGGTTACTCGGGCCAAATGGTGCGGGAAAAACAACTCTGATGAAAATGTTTACGGGAATTATAGTTCCCTCAAACGGAGAGATAAACGTTCTAGGACATAATCCAAGCGAGAGAGAGAAATCTTTTAGAAAGAAAATAGCCCTCGTGATGGGACAGAAGTCTCAGCTTTGGTGGGATATTCCTGCAATGGACTCCTTTCTTCTTTTGCAAAAGTATTATGAAATTCCAGAAGAGGAATTTAAAATAAAAATTGAGCACATGAGTAGAATTTTAAAAGTCAAAGATCTCTTGCATATTCACGTGCGAAAACTCTCCCTTGGAGAGAGAATGAAAATGGAACTCATGGCCTCTCTTCTCCACTCTCCAGAGGTAATCTTCTTAGACGAGCCCACTATTGGACTAGATCTTGTAGCACAGGAGAGCATTAGACAATTTATAAAAGATTATCACCAAAAGAATAAGTGTACGATAATTCTAACTTCTCACTATATGGCCGACGTGCAAGAGCTCTGTTCTCGAATTGTTCTCATTCTCGGAGGGAAGAAGGCCTACGATGGCGCTATAGAAGAATTTGAAAATATACTCGGGCATGAAAAGAGAGTTTCTTTTCACTTTAAGAATTCTGTAGATAAAACAAGCTCTCTCTTTTCGAATTATAGACCTGAGTGGAGCCTTTCAGATTTAAAAGTTGAACTCTTAATTCCTGAAGAAGAACTTAGATCAGCTAGCTCAAAGATTATTCAAGAATTTGAAGTGACAGATTTTAATACGGAAATTCTTCCCATAGAAAAAGTGATGAAGACCTTAATCGAAAATCCAGAGATACTCAGTGATAAGTAACTTCCCTAACCTATCTAAGTGGCTTCAGACAATCCGTATTTCGTGGTCCACACAAACTGCTTACAGGTTTAATTTCTTTCTACAAGTGATTGGCCCCTCACTAGTATTCTTCTTTATAAAGTATAATCTCTGGTCTTCTATTTATAATGGGACTCAAGATCTAATCATACAAGGCTACTCTTTTTCTCAAATGATTAACTATCACGCCTGGAGTTTAGTGGTTTCTCTCATTGCAGGAGGATACGCCTCCCATAACCTTGCAGAAGATATACGAATGGGAAGAATTTCTACTTACTTAATTTATCCATTTAATTTTTGGGAATTTCATACGGCTTCATTTATTTCATTTCAATTCTTACAGACTTTTATTTCAGGAATAACGATTCTCTCAATATTCTTACTAGGAATTTTTGAAAGTATTACCCTAGTAACTTTATTCAATGGCTACATCTTTTGCTTTCTTGTTAGCCTTATGTGGTTCACCCTTCAATATATGACGGGAATTCTCTCATTTTGGCTTGAGGAAACTTGGATACTCAGAGTACTCCTTCAAATTATGTCTGCATTTCTCTCTGGAGCTATTCTCCCACTAGAACTTTATCCTGCATGGGCAGTGAAAATTTTAAATTACACTCCATTTCCTTATCTGAGCTACTACCCGATTAAGATCTTTCAAGGAAAACTTCCTCTTCTAACGACGGCTCCACTTATTATCATTGGCTGGACAATACTCTTTGCTCTTATTAATAAGTTGATTTGGAAAAGAGGAATGAAACTCTATACTGCGGCGGGAATGTGATAAGAGAAATCAGACACCACTTAAGTGTGTACAGAAAGTTTGTTAGCACTAGCTTTTCTCAGTCAATGAGTTTTAGATTAAATTTCTTTCTACTTATATTGATGGATATTTTCTTCTACTTCTCAAGCCTAATGACAGTCAGCTTCATCTTTGATCATGTTCAAACTATTGGCCCATGGAATAAAGACCAACTCATGTTCTTCATTTCATTTATGTTGTGTATTGATCACCTTCACATGACTCTAATTAGTGAAAGTTTTTGGGTTCTATCTAGAGATATAAAATCAGGAAATATGGACTTTACTATTTTAAAGCCTATCAGCTCTATCTTCACCTGCTTCTTTAGACATATAAGAACATCGAGTATTTGTAATACTGCTGTCGTCTGGGCCTGTCTCATCTACTTCGGAAGAAGAGTTGAGCTAGATCTCATCTCTTGGATCTCACTACCCGCACTTGTCTTATTAGGCTTTACCTTACTTGCAATTCTAGAATTCATAATTTCAACAAGTATGTTTTGGATGACAGAAGGCATGGGTATTAATTTTCTACGAATGCAATTTCAAAATTTAAGTCGGTGGCCTAACTTTATTTACTCTTCACTCTCACGAAAAGTTTTCACAATCGCAGTGCCAATACTTTTGATTGGCTCAGCTCCCGTACACTTTCTCTTTGATCACTCCGCATGGGATTATTTAATCTATCTCATCATAGCGATCATAATTAGTTTCGGAGTCTTACAATTTATTTGGAAAAAGGCAATTAATCAATATGAGTCAGCTTCAAGCTAGGTCTTATATGGGGCCTCGGGCACGATATGCGCTGCTAATTTGTACCCGAGGCCTTAATGAGGATTGCTCCTCAAGATAAAATTAATTTTTGTGAAAAACTTCTATATCTAATATTTAGCAGGATAATCCACCGCATACAAGAGAAACAACTTAAAGATTTCTTGATAATTATGAGATTTGACTATCTAAATAGCTGATTATTCATATAATCTTTAATATACATCTTAAGTTTATCTATACTTCATTCACACTTTCTCACTAAGATTGGCATATAAGGGGGTTTCTATGACAGTACCAAAGAAACTTACAGCATACGTAGACTCCAAGAAAGTGAAGTATTCACACATACTACACCCCGCAGCATACACAGCAGAAGATGTTGCTCACTCCATCCATTGTCCCAAACATCAACTTGCAAAAGTTATCGCTATTCATGCTGATGACAGAGAATACCTTGCGATACTCCCGGCCAGTGACAAGTTAGATATAGCACATCTTGAAATGGAACTAGGAGCAAAGCATGTCACCTTATTTTCAGAGACAGAATTAAAGACAGCATTCAATGACTGCGAAATAGGAACAACTCCTATCTTTGGTCATCTCTATGGAATGGATATTATAGCTTCGACGAGCCTACTAGAAGATTCGGAAATCTACTTCAATGCTGGCACACATACTGATGCAATGAAATGTTCGCTAGAGGATTTTATCAGAATTGAAAGACCCGTGTTCGCAAATATATCTAAGCTGCACAAGGACAACTTTGTCTGTAAAGACCTAGATTACTAGCCTTTTCGTGACAATTTCCCCTAAGTATGGAAAAATATCTCCAAAGGGGAAATTATGTCACAAGAACTCGATAACTTTAAAGAACAAGTTTTAAAAAACCTGCGCAATCACGGATATCCAGAAAAGAGTATTTCTTTTCCTTTAGAGAAAATGTACGAAGTTGCAGACAATAAAGGACTCAGTTTCAATAAAGTTTTAGATGTATTGAAAGAGGAAGGTCATCATAGTGAACTTACTGTAGACAAGGTAGTTTTCTATAAGTTTGAAGATGAGGTTCTTGATGATAACTTCATGAATCAGGCCCAAGATATGATGGCGAATATGACTCCAGAGCAACTTGAATCTATTCAAGAAATGATTCTTGGTATGAGCCAAGAAGATAAAGAGAACCTTTTAAAGAAAGGTAAAGATATGGGGATAATCTAAATTATCCTCTATGAAATACTTCTATAATATTGAACTCTTTTACGATGGCCAAAACTACTTTGGCTGGCAAAAACAAAAAGAGTTCAATACCATTCAAGGGACTCTTGAAAAATCCCTTAAAGAAATTACAACTTCAAAGAAAATTAGAACTATGGGTTCTAGTAGGACAGATACGGGAGTTCATTCTAGAGCAAATATTTGCTTTGTCCAAATAGAAGAAGACTTCAAACCTATTGATCTACTCGAAGGGCTCAATAGAACTCTCCCCAATGATATAAGAGTGAAGCGTTGTGAAAGAACTTATAATCACTTCAAGGTCATCTACTTTGCGAGTAAGAAAGAATACGTCTATATTTTTAAAAATGAAAAAAAAGATTTAGAGTCTCCCTACTTTCATAATATTCAAGAGAAATTAGACTTAGAAAAAATGCAGGAAGCCGCAAAGTTATTTGTCGGTACTCACGACTTCACAAACTTCTGTTTTAAGGCCGCAAAGAATTCAGAGAAAGTAAGAGAAATATATCGCTGTGAAATTGTAGAGGACCAAAGAATTATACAAGAGAATGACTGTGCTCATTCTTTTGCCTTAATCATCGAAGGAAGTGGGTTTCTAAAACAGATGGTTCGAATAATCATGGGAACTCTTATCAATATTGGTCTTGGAAAAACTAGTACAGAAGATATTCTTGAGTCTCTTCAAACGACAGAGTTTAGAAAGACAGGATTTATTAGTCCAGGCTCAGGACTCTACTTAAATAGAATAGACTTTATACGTGACCCCTTTAAAGGGCTTAAGTCAAAGAAGAAGAAAAATGAAGAGATTCAATAAATTCATTAATAATTTATTTTTTTTAAAGAATGCTCCAGAAGTTTTTGCAAGAACTTACATGGACATTAATAAGTCAAAATCTTATAAATCCTACTGCCAAGAACTCCACGGCGTAGACTTCTCCTGCTGGAATACTCTGAGTGTAAATCAGAGAGAATTCCTAGAAGAAGAACTTCAAAGAATGAAGCCTTCCACTCTCTTAGATATTGGTAGTGGTAATGGGGAGTTGACGAAGTACTTAAGCTCTAAGTTTCAACTAACTGCAACGGGTATTGATTTCTCAATATGCCCAGAGAAAACAAAGTCGGCCCAATTTATAAGAGGAAAATTTCTAGAACACTCTTTTTCTTCCAAATATTCTACTATTATACTCATTGATTCATTCTATATGATTAATAATTACAAGAAGTACTTTAAGAAGCTACTTAGTCTCCTCGATTCTCATGGAAAAATTATCATCATCTTCACATTAACCATGGAAGAATTTGAGAATTCAAAAGTTTTAAAAGCAATAAAAAGTCTACATTTAGAATACTCTCTTACAGATTTTACGAAAGATGACTTCAACTTTTGGAAGTCCTCTAAAGATCTCTTAGAAAAATATAATGACTTATTTGTAGATGAAGGTTATTTCAATCTCTGGAATATAAAAAACAAAGAAGCCGACAAAAACATTCAACTACATGATACTTGTAATACTAGTCGCTTAGCTCTTATTATTAAGAGAGGCTAATTTTTCTATCTCAAAGAACCCCCCCTCTCATTGTATACTTCTACTAAGGAGTTACCTATGAGTACAATCGATAGCAATTACGACCATTCCCAAGAAATCAGACAGCTCGAATCAAGAAGAAGAGAGCAATTTGACGAACTCAAAAATAGCTACGAAGAACAACTCGACTCTAAAGAGATTGCACATGATGATAAAGTTAATAATATTGTGGATACCTACGAAGAAGACAGAATTAATACGGCAAAGTCTTATGATGTTCAATTAGGGGGTGCCAGTAATGATATTAAAGAAAAAATTGTAGAAATCAAAGCAAGACATAAGAAAGAAATTGATGAACTCAAAGAAGGATTTAAAGAAGAGAGAATTCAAAGTAGAAATGAATTTAGAACTGAACTTCAAAGAGTGAGTAAGAACTTCCAAGAAATTTTAGAAAAGAAAGATCACGAGTTAAATCAAGTGAAACTTACTAATTCAAAACGTCTTGAAAAATCTAGTAAGAGAAATCTTAAAGATATTACAAGTATCAACGAAAGCTATAAAGAAAAAATCGATGAGCTCCAGCAAAAACAAAAAATCGAAATCGAGCGTCTGGCCAAGAGATATAAAGGATTAGCCTAATAGTAGATCCCTACTCCAAAGAGATAGCTCTGATAGGTCGCCTTGTTAATATTTTCAATGTCGCTGAAGTGGGTCCCTTCTAATTTTATAGAAATTCTTTTAGAAATATTTGAACTCAACTGTAATTTCGTTTGTAAATAATCTCTATGAATCTTCTCTTTAGCTTCTAAGAGCGAGTAAAAGTAACTACTCTCCAAGATTAATTTCGTTTGAAAGAGATTCACCCCAATATTAATTTTCACATTAGGTCCAACTTTAAGTTTATTTTTAAAGCTACTATGTCCCTCTATTCGCGCTCCAGTTAAAATACTAAAGAGAAAGTACTCACTATGCTTAGAAAGCCCCATATCCAAATTAAAACTTCCCTTATAAGAGTTTATCTTTCCCTCTTCGTATAGAGGAGTCGCCCTTAAATCTAGACTCCACGAAGTATTGGTATCTAGAAATTTAAAATCGGGTAAGCTTTGAATTTCAGCAAATAGAAATTCATTTAGGACTAAATCTTTTTGACTATGATTAAACTTTGCACTCAATTTAAATAATTCTATATGCGACCAAGGCTCATAACCTTCAGAGGGATCAATAAGAGCATGAAATGTCGGTCTAAAAGTTAGAATGCTAGTCTTTGATGAACCTTCCTTTCCATACATCAAATCAATTCGTCCAGGAAGATGTCCCTCCTCTGGAGCTGAAGGCGTCTTCGCAGTAATCTCTTTTGACTTTCCTTTCTTAGAACTAAGAGAGAGTATTCTTTTTTGGGCCTGCTGAAATTCACTAGAAACCTTATTCTCATGATCATGTCTTATGTAATCGTAGTAGTGAACTAGAGAGCTAAGGGTTTCTCTATCTCCAATCTCTGACTCTTCATCTAGAATTTTAGAAAAGCTATCCCTTTGTAAATTGCTTAAAGAATCGTATGATGCAAAGAATTGCTTTCTAAGAGAAGGATAATAAGAAGTTTTTTCTACTAAGTGACTATCAACTAGAACGCGAAGAAAATCAGTAGGAAGCGAGTATCCACTCATCTTCTTATCAAGATCAATATTAGTCACAAGACTTAGAATTCGGACTAAGACGGAAGTACAATTCTCATCAAAGAAGTAATAGTCAAAATTAGCATTGGCATAGAGCTCCCATATATGATTAACAAGTGCATCTACTTGGGGCTTAGTAAGACTCAATTGATAATCCCAAATATCTCTCGACTCTACTTTAGAATATTCTCTTAGAGTTTGATAGAAAGGTTGAACATCAACTATTCCCTTGTAGCCTCCAAAGAGACCTTTTATAGCATAGAGAAGCCCTGGCTTATCATCGGCCTTAGCAGAGAAGGCCACCACGTAGTTGAACATATCCTTACTTAGTGACTCATTTCCTTTCTTATTAAATTTTAAAAAAGTATGACCAAACATAGACGAGGGATTATTTACAAAAGAAGAAGCAAAGACAAGAGAGAGACTCTCCCCTACAACTGCACTCTTCCATCTTTTAAAGTGAGGACACTTTGGACTTTTGAAATTTATTTCTGGAAAATTCTTCTTTATAAAATTAAAGCGCTCAGGAAACGCGCATTGAGCGGGGATTTTCTGGGGAGTATAAGTATTTTCAATACTTTTGAATGCTTTAATATTAGCAGCAAGCTCTTTGGCTAAATCATGCTTTCCATTCTTTGCAAGAAAGAAACTCTCAGAGTCAGCAAGAGACTCAGTTTTAAAAAAACCACCCTGAAAGTGAATTAATCCTTTCCAGTACTTGAATGTTGAAACTTTTTGAATTTTATCTTGAAGTAAATCACTGGCCCTTAGATTCAATGAATTGAGGGCCAGTGTTATAAAAAGTGATATTCTTAGATAATTTGACAATTTCTTGAAAGCTCCTGATCACCTTGAACAGTCTGAAGAATATTCTTTAGAGCTGTTGTTGGAGTCGTTGATAATTCAGGATAAATCTTATCAAAGTTTTTTTGAATTTTTGAATTAAATTCAACAGAATTTCCACAACCAATAAGTCCAGAGAAAGCTGTCAGGTAGCTTCCCTTTCCAAGAGCGATTTCTTTTTGGAGTTGGTAGTAATTTGATTCTGCAAAGTGAATGATCTTACTCTCATTCTTTACAATACTGTGTTGCGCACATCCTGAAGTTCCAAAAGTCATTCCAATTGTACTTGAAAATGTTGCGTTGATAAAAGTTCTCGTGAATGATGAAATAAGAGAGTTCTTCTTTAGTACGGCCCAACCAAGCCCACAACCAGACGATGAATCTCCAGCAAACGCGTGTGTAGAAATAAGTAGAGCACCGATAAGTAGTATTTTTTTCATTTTTCCTCCGTGAAAAAATAATTCCTTAGAAATTATACCTATTAAAATGAAAAACTGAAATAATTTTAATTTATTCCCCCCAACAATCAAGTTGGGGAAATACCAAGTTATTTTAACTCTTTAGCAGCATTTAAAATAATCGACTCTTTAAGTCTGATTTTGTAATTAGGATGAATATAATTAAAAACAATCTCACCCTTAGAATTTATAAGATAAACTCCTGGAACAGGAAGGATATGGTGTGACTCCCCTGAAGCCTTATCCAAGTTGATTCCATACCCTAAGTACTTTTTATTAGTTTTATCATCAACTCTAAAGGCAAGACCAAATGCTTTTGCTGCATTAGCGCTACTATCAGAGTAAAGAGTATAGGTTAATTTATTCTTTGAGATACTTTCTTTTAGAGAAGCTGGTGAATCAGGACTAATTCCCACAATCTCCCAACCTAGTTTATTCAAATTCTTTTCAATTTTTCTTAGTCCTTGTAGTTGAAGATTACAATAAGGACACCATCCTCCTCGGTAGAATACGAGGACAGTATTCTTTCCTTGTAATTCTTTATTTAAATCAACCTCTACACCATCTATATTTCTAACCATTGAATTTGGAACGACTGCCCCATTGATAATTGGAGAAACTTCATAAGCGTTACTTACAACTGCTTCTTTTTTCATATTTGTTGAAGCACAACTCACAGTAAAAAGTAATCCTAACAATACTAGAAATCTCATTTCGTCTCCTCGACTATACAATTTTTAAGGCCGGCCTCTAAGCTCGAACCAATTAAACCTTTCCCTATAAATACAATTTTATTCACTCTACTTGTTGTTTCTTCCCAGTCTCTTCCATGATCAAACTTTAAAGAAGAATACACCCCTTGAAAGAGAACTCTCTGAGGATTACCAAAGAAGTGCAACACTCCCTTAGATCTATAGATTTCATCTTTGTACTGGGTATAAAGTACATTTAAAAACATTTCAAATGACTGGGGGTTTAGCGCTCCTTCAAATTCCAAAGAAATAGAATTCACTTCATCACCATGGGAGTGCTGAGCTTTCTTATAGGACTTACTATTTTCAAAAGAGATAACTTGATTTTCTCTGTTGATAATCTCAACCTGTAAATGACTTGGGTCATCAGTGAAAAAGAAAGCATAACTTCCATCAAACTCTATATCTAAAATATTTCTTCCATCGTGGGCCCCTTCAAAATCTAAGAGAGTGTGCTCATCGACACTAATATTTGCCCCTCTCTTCGCTCTTCTTTGAGGCGAAAAGAAAATAGAAGAAGCGTAGCTAGTCATGCGATCAGTAAATTCAGCCTCATCAACTTTAAAGAAAACTACTTTCTCATTATGATGAACGTGCCCGATATTGAGTTTATAAAATCCGGCCTTAAGAGTTACAATCCCCCCCCAGCTAAATGGATACTCTACTCCCGAAGTCTTAGGCATTGTCTTCTCTATTACAGAGAGATCAAATGATCTCGTCCCCATCACCTTATTTAAATCTACTTTCGCCTCAATTGTTTCAATTAATGTGACGTGTGGATTTCTCTTTGAAATATCATTCTTTATTTCTTCTAATTCTTCTTTAGAAGTCATATCAACTTTATTTAAAAGAATCGTTTCACTAAAAGCAATTTGATCATAGAAAGCAATCTGCTCGCTATGCTCGAACTTATCGACATTCTTTCTAAAGTGGCCACTATCAACAAGACCAATAACAGAGTCGAGTGTAAAAGACTCGCTTAGAATATCTGATGAAAAGAAGGTTTCAATAATTGGACCGGGGTTTGCCATTCCCGTAGCTTCGATAACAATATGCTCGAAGTCCTTAGACTTTGCTAATAACTTCGTAAGAGACTCGACAAGGTCTCCTCTCATAGAACAACAAATACAACCATTGCTCATTTCGACTAAGAGATCTTCAGAGCCTGTCAAAATTTCTTCATCTATTCCTACTTCACCAAACTCATTTTCAATGACAGCGATCTTCTTTCCATGATCTCCATTTAAAATACTATTAATGAAAGTTGTTTTTCCGGAGCCCAGAAACCCTACAACTAATGTGACTGGAATGAGTTCTTGCATAGCAATATGTCCTCTAATATTTATTCGTTCTTGAAATATTCTACCTTAAAATCAAGTGGTGGCTAGTCTGCTGATTATTTGTTAACATAAATCCATGAATGAGAAAGATATAAAGAAAATAATTAAAGAAGCTGGCCTTAGTTTTACAAAGCCAAGGGCCGCTATATTAAAGCTACTTACAAGAGAACATGGTCCGTATTCTGCCGATGAAATTTTTGAAAAGCTTGAAGATGGACTCTGCGATAGGGCCACACTCTTTAGGACTCTCAAGCAATTTAAAGAGAGTAATATTCTAAATAGTATTCGATTTGACGAAGATTTCGCCCGTTATGAATTCAATCACCCAGGGCATCATCACCACCATATAATTTGTAAAGATTGCTCAAAAGTTATAGTTCTAGATCACTGCTTCGTTGAAGAGATTGATCAAAAAATAGAGTTGATGGGTTACAAAGATGTGGAACACAAACTAGAATTTTTCGCTATATGCCCAAATTGCCAAAATAAATAACTAACAGTGCTTACAGAGAGAATCTTTAAAATTAAAAAAGTGTCCTGTAACAAGAATTAAGCCTGAAACTATATTCACTATAATTTCAATTTCGTGAATATGCCCTATAGAAGAACCGCTCTCAACAACCATGTGAAGCAACATTGCAATGAATAGTCCTGATAGGCCAATTACTCCAAGAGTAAGAGGTCTAACTTTTTGAGTGTGCTTATATGTTTTAAGAAAACTTATTAGAGCTATTGGGGCAACTAAGAGAAAGAGAATTATATGAATGAGTTCGCTATGAAAGTACTCACCAAGGGCCGGTGCGGCCATAAGAATAAATGGAGTTGCTAAGCAGTGAACACAGCAAGATAGAGAGAGCATAATCCCTAGTTTATCCATTCTTTCTTGTTGTACATGATTCATCTCTTACCTCTTCAGTAAGAGAGTTATACTCAGAATCTTATTTTTATGCAACTAGATTGCAAAAAATATATCACTTTTTCCAATATTTCTGTAAAAACTGGTCTCTGCCCGAGTTAAACCTATAGAATTTATAGCGAATTGGACTCTTCTTGTAGAAGTCTTGATGATATTCCTCGGCCGGATAGAAAACCCCTGCTTTAGTTATTTCTACCACTATTTCTTTCTTAAAACGCTTACTCTCAGCGAGCTGAAGCTTCGACTTCCTCGCCAATTCTTTCTGACTTTCATTATAGTAGAAAACCCCTGGTCGGTACTGGCTCCCTCTATCTACAAATTGCCCTTGATTATCAGTTGGATCTATATTGCGCCAAAAAACACTTAGAAGCTTCTCATAGCTTACCTTATTCGCATCAAAGGTAACTTCTACAGCCTCTGTATGCCCCGTCCCTCCCGAACTTACCGCCTTATAAGTTGGACTAGTACTCTCTCCACCAATATAGCCAGAAGTTGTCGACAGAACTCCTTCAAGCTTGTCAAATGGCCCTTCCATACACCAAAAGCACCCGCCAGCAAAAGTGGCCTTCCTAATATCTTCCTTAGCACTAGCAAGGTGAGCTGCGCCCAAGAATAGCAATATTACGATTAGGATATTCTTCATAATTCTTCCTTTTCTAGTTCAATACTTTAGACATTATAAAGTATTCTAAAGTTTAGTGAAGTTCACTTTAATTTTGTGACAATTTATTGATAGAATCTTAGCTTATCCACTACTTAAGGATTTGATTTGAAAGTCTTCATTTTAATTGCCAGTTTATTTGTCATAATGCCAGTCTGGGCAAAAGCTCAACCGCGAGTTGTCTTTGTTTCCCCAGACCCAAAAGATACAAAGAATGAGTTTTGGACCATTACAACCTATCAAGTTCAAAAGGCAGCAAAGGACTTAGGTGTTGAACTAGAAGTTCTCTACTCTAACTCTCACCCCTCCTACTATTTTAAAGAAATTGAAAAAATTGTGAATAGACCTAAGGAGTTTAGACCTGAATATATTATGATCCTTCCAATTAAGAGCAATATTTATGACTCTTTAAAACTCTTAGCCGCTACTGATATAAAAGTAATGCTCGTAAATATTGAATTAACGAAGAAAGATCAAAAAGAAATTGGATCTCCAAGAGATAAGTTTAAGAATTGGATAGGAAGCTTCTTTCCTGACGAAGAGCAAGCTGCAACACTAGTAGCAAAGGAAGTTGGAAAGCATTGCAAAGAAGGAAGTGATATTGTTTCAATAAATGGAACACATCTCTCAAATGCATCCCTTATCAGAGAGCAAGTATTTGCAAAGGTAGCAAAAGAACTTGGACAGAATTTACGACAATCGCTCTATGGAAACTGGAAGAAAGATCGAGTGAGAAAAATGCTTCCCTATATCGAAGGCCGCTATCCAAATATTTGTGGTTTCTTAGTGGCCAGTGACTTCATGGCAGAAGCAATTCAAGAATCTAGAAAAGGTGGTTATCAAGTTTGCTCAATTGACTGGACTTCAAGCGGAATAAAAAATGTCATGGACAAGAAACAACTCTGCTCTGTTGGTGGTCACTACTTAGAATTGGCCTTTGCTCTCGTCGCCCTCTTTGACTATCATAAAGGAATAGACTTTAAGAATGACTTCGGACTTACTTATAAAAGTCCTTTCCATCTTGCGACTATTAAAAATGCAAAGAAAATTTATCAAAAATTTATCTTAAATAAAGATTCACTAAATTATAAGAATTATTCAAAATTCTATACCAAAAAGACGAAGTATAACTTTAATATTTTACAAGGTATTTAGAAGAAGCCCTAGAATTCACTAGGGCCTTTATTTTTTTTAACCTACAACAATATTAACAATTTTCTTAGGAACAATAATTTTCTTCTTAATTTCTTTTCCTTCCAGCCATTTTTGAATTTCATCACTTTCAAGGACAAGTTTCTCAATTTCATCTTTAGTAGCATCTAGAGAAATGTCCATAAGAAATCTCATCTTTCCATTAATTGAAATAGGATATTTATGAGTACTCTCTACTAAGTATGACTCATTAAGTTCAGGAAGTTTAGCAACAGAGATACTTTCAGTATTTCCAAGTTCTCTCCAAAGCTCTTCACAGAAGTGTGGAGCAAAGGGAGAAAGAAGGACAATTAAGTCACTTAGAATTTCTCTCTTGTTACATTTCAGTTTTGCCAGATCGTTCACACAAATCATAAATGCCGACACAGAAGTATTAAAAGAGAATGAATCAATATCTTCATTTACTTTCTTAATACAAGTGTGAAGAACTTTTAATTCTTCTGCTGTTGGAGCATTGTCAGAGAGAGTAAGCTTCTCTTCTTGATAGAAGAGATTCCAAACTTTCTTTAGAAATCTATGAACTCCCTCAATACCATTTGTATTCCAAGGTTTTGCTTGTTCCAGAGGCCCTAGGAACATCTCGTAGAGTCTAAGTGTATCGGCTCCATAATTTTCTACAATAGTATCAGGGTTTACAACATTGAACATGGACTTACTCATCTTTTCAACGGCGTATCCACAATTGTAAACCTCTTTACCGTCGTGATTCTCTGTTACAAAAGTCGCTGTTTTAAATTCAGGTCTCCAAGCTTTGAAAGCTTCCATATCTAATTGATCGTTATGAACAATATTTACGTCCACATGAATTTCTTGAGTATCATACTTATCTCTAAGACCAAGAGAGATGAATTCATTTGTTCCCTTAACTCTATAGACAAAGTTAGAGCGCCCTTGGATCATTCCCTGGTTAACTAATCTCTTAAATGGTTCTTCTTTGCAGACGTAACCAATATCAAAGAGAAATTTATTCCAGAAACGAGAATAGATTAAATGCCCTGTCGCGTGCTCCGCTCCACCAATATAGAGGTCAACATCTTGCCAGTAATTATTTGCCTCTTTTGAAACAAGACCTTCTTCGTTATGAGGATCCATATATCTAAGATAGTAGGCAGATGATCCCGCAAAGCCAGGCATAGTAGACATCTCGAGAGGGTGACCATCTTTTGTCTTCCAATTCTCAGCTCTTCCAAGAGGTGGTTGTCCATCTTCTGTTGGAAGAAATTTATCAACTTCAGGAAGTTGAAGCGGAAGGTCTTCAAGGCTAAGTGGAGTTGGTACTCCGTCTTTAAAGTAAATCGGGAATGGCTCGCCCCAATATCTCTGTCTAGAGAAAATGGCATCTCTAAGTCTAAAGTTTGTTTGCTTCTTTCCAATTCCTCTTGCATCAACTTCTGAAATCATTTTAGCAATGGCCTCTTTGACAGAAAGTCCATCTAAGAAATCAGAATTCATCATTGTTCCATCTTTAGCGTCATACGACTCTTCAGAGATATCCCCGCCTGAAACAACTTGAGTAATAGGAATATTAAAATGTTTTGCAAATGCGTAGTCTCTTGAATCGTGAGCTGGAACTGACATTACAGCACCTGTACCATAACCGCCAAGAACGTAGTCACCAATCCAAATTGGGATTTCTTTTCCAGTAAATGGATGAATACAATAAGAACCAGTAAAGACTCCTGAGACACGCTTTACATCAGCAAGTCTATCTCTCTCACTTCTCTTCTTAGTTGCTGCAAGATAATCTTCAACTTCGCTTCTCTGCCCTTGCGTTGTGACCAAGTCAACGTAGTCACTTTCAGGAGCAAGAACCATGAAGCTCACACCAAAGATCGTATCCGCTCTAGTTGTAAAGACTTCTATTTTCTCGCTACTATCTTTTATCGCGAATTTAACTTCTGCGCCTACGGACTTTCCTATCCAATTCTTTTGCATCTCTTTTAGAGAATCTGACCAATTGAGCTCATCTAGTCCATCAAGAAGTCTTGGAGCGTATGCAGAAACTCTTAAGCACCACTGTTGCATCTTCTTCTGCTCTACAGGATGAGAGCCACGAACAGAGAGACCGTCTTTTACTTCATCGTTAGCTAGAACTGTTCCAAGGCCTGGACACCAATTCACCGCCGTCTCTGCAAGAAATGCTAGTCGGTAATTTTGAAGAGTATTCTCTCTATCTTTCTCATTTAAGTTCTTCCAATCATCAGCGCTAAAAGCTTCCATCTCACTACAGTGAGCATTTACTCCAGCACTTCCCTCTTTAGAAAGTTTTGAAATTAATTCACTTATTGGCTTCGCTTTATTTTCATCAAGATCATAGTAGTGCTCAAACATTTGAATGAATGCCCACTGAGTCCATTTATAATACTTTGGATTACAAGTTTGAACTTCTCTATTCCAGTCGTAAGAGAAACCTATCTTATCTAACTGCTCTCTATATCTAGCAATATTTTCTCTTGTAGTATCTGCAGGATGTCTTCCCGTTTGAATGGCGTACTGTTCGGCAGGAAGTCCAAAGGCATCGTAGCCCATTGGGTGGAGAACATTAAAGCCCTCTAGTCTCTTAAATCTCGTAAAAATATCTGAAGCGATATAGCCAAGAGGATGTCCAACATGAAGACCTGCTCCCGAAGGATATGGAAACATATCTAGAATATAGTACTTTGGTTTTGTGCTATTTTCTTCGGCCTTAAAAGTTTGATTATCATTCCAATACTTCTGCCATTTAGCTTCAATTTCTTGAAAATTATAACTCATTGCAACATTCCTTTGGAGTTTACTTTGAAATAGAGAATTTTAAAGGGCAAATTGTACAGGAAAAGGGACAGGAAGCCAAAAGGTACGTGGTACCTTTTGGTTTTTTCTTAGAGACTAAAGTGGGCTACAAGTTTGTAGGCAAATCGCTCTTTGAGTTGCTTCAGGAAGAGTTGAACAGTACTTCTCACAAGCTGGAACAGACTTGCTGTAACCATTGTTATAATCAATACAGTCAGCTAGTACATAGTCAAAACAGTAGTTAAAGTCTTGAGATTCTTTACAAGCTTCTTGAGCCTGAGCAACGCAAACTTTGTATACTGAAGCCGAAGCTACAGAAGTCATTAAAGTTAAACCTAAAATTACTATTAGTTTTTTCATTTTCCACTCCTATTAAATTATAAAAGTGGTTTCTACTGAAAATAGGAGACTTCGCCAATAAGCCGTGAAGATTTTTCTTAGTCTAAATAGTTTTAATTAAACGAGCACGTCAAAAGATGTTGGATCTAAAACAAGTTCCCCCATCTTCTCTTTCAACCTAATGAATTTGACGATTTCATCTTGCGCCTTATTTATTGCCGATGGGGATTTAGGCTGATCAAGTTTATAGAGAAACTCTTCTCTCATTGTGTCAGTCACTTCACTGATAAGGTCATAGATCAATTCTTTTGAAGATAATCTTAAAGACGCTGCCAATAAGTCTAAATTCACTTGAAGAAGAAAAGTTCTCTTCATTTCAAGAGTTAGGTAGCGTAATCTATCTATATTTTCGTTCTGCTCTCGAATATTATTGGCCAAAGCAAAGTTTTCTTCAGAAATTTTCCTAAGAACTTTCTCTTGCTCTACTTCACTTAGGCCATTAAAAGTAGAAACCTCAAGCCCCTTTTGTTTTAACTGCTTCTTAGAAATAACAGAACTAATTGATTTATAGGTCACACTCTCAAGAGAGACCGAAAATTTAACACCTATCTTAACAAGATTTGATTCTGACTCAGTTGAAACACTATAAGGAGTCAGATAGCAAACCTCAGCAAGTAGACCTGTATCTAAATTTTGATCTGTAATCGACGTGATATAAAGACTATCACCTATTGATAGTTTGCTTGCTTCACTTTCATGAAGAACCATCCCTAGACCTTGAACAGATAGATCTTTCAATATACATGAAAGACTTTCAACATTTTCATCACTTCCAACTTTGAAAGAAACATTTTTAAAGTCTTGATACTTAAATAAGAACCTCTCAACAGTCCTTCTCTCTTTCATCATTAACTCTACAGGAGTTTTCATAATGACTTTTAGACCTTCAGACTTAAAAGCATCTTTCTTAAATAGAGCATCCCCTTTGGCATAGTGAACAAATAGAGGTTTGTCTTTCGTAATTTTATAATCTGCATTTCTATAGCTATCTTCTAATTCAATTACAGTATTGGAATCAGTCACTTCAATTAAAGAAGCTTGAAATTTTATTTTCTCTTCGTCTCGACTCTGCCAAACAGTAACCTCATCTCCGCTCTCCATTATTTGCAGTAACCTCGATTTAATTACATCTTTTCTATATGTAGACCACATTTTCATAAAAAACCTCACTCCTTAAGCTATTCTATTCTCTCAGATTTTAGAGAAATTTAAAGAGAGAATATTATTTTAGCCACTGGATAAAGAAGTTAAGCGTATGGCCAGTACTTAGAGTTCGATTGGCCCTCTTCTTCACACCGTGTCCTTCATCAGGAAAGAGAATAAGAGATGATTTTACTCCATTTTTCTCTAGGGCCCTTTGAAATTGAATAGCCTCACCTGCAGGAACTCTAGGGTCGTTGGCTCCTTGAATAATAAGTAATGGCGACTTCACTTTATTTAGGTAATTTATAGGAGAGAGTTTCTCAAGTACTTCACGGTCACTCTTCAAATTTCCATACTCCGTCTCTCTCAAATATCTTCTGTATTCTGCTGTATTTTCTAAGAATGTGACAAGACTGCTCATTCCAACTCTTGCAACACCTGCATCGAAATGATCTGCAAAAACAGTCATTCCATAGAGAGTTGAGTAGCCTCCATAAGATCCTCCAGTAATACCTACCTTTGGTACTACCCCATTCTTGGCCCAATGCTTCTTGATGAAAATGGAGCTATCTCTAATATCTGTAATAACATTCAATCTCTTTGCGCCGTTATCTGAATTCAACCATTCTTTTCCATAGCCACTAGAACCTCTGACATTTGGCATAACGTAGATAAACCCTCTCTTTGTGAAGAGTTCAGCTCCTGGACTGAATCCAGGCTTAGATTGAGACTCAGGGCCTCCATGAAAAGAAATAATCACAGGACAAGTCTTCACTTCGCACTCCTTTGGTCTTTTTACAAACATAGGAATTTGAGTTCCATCTGCAGCAGGATAATATTCAAGAGACCAATTAGTATAGTGGCTCGTATCAAGTTCAGGAGAGCTTGGAATCGTCCACTCTTGCATTGTTCCTTTCTTCCAATCGTAGACGTAACTTACGCGCGGCCTATTGTAGAAAGCTTGACTAAAAATTGTATAGCGAGAGTCTCTTGTTGTAGAACCAAAGAAAGTATGAGTGGCCTTACTAAAATCAGGAAGCTTTATAGGTCCATAACTCTTTCCATTAATAGCTTTGATTTTATAATATCCCTGATCATTGTAGCGCAGGAGAATGCGGGAGAAGTCTTTAGCAATAGAAATACTATTTATATCCATTTCTAACTTTTCAGTTATCGCCTCAAAATTCTTTCCATCGTAGGAATAGAGTCTTTTAAAATTATCAAATTTATTTGTTAAGACTAAGAATTTACCAGTTATATGAGAGTATCTAAGATAGTAACTCTCCTCTTCTCCTTGACCTAGTAACGGTGTTACTTTCTTAGTTCTTCTATTGAAGAGATAGAACTCTCTAGCAATATTTCCGAGAGCATGACCTAGGATCATTTCACCATTCTGACCGAGCTCAACAATGTACCAATAACCTTCTCCTTGATAGAGAAGCTCTCTCTTCTTAGAAGTAATATCGTACTCGTAAATCCCCCAAGTTGTTGGCGCTATATCATTTGCTCTATAGTAGATCTTGCTTCCATCTTCACTTTGGTCTAGATAGCTGACCTTTATTTTCTTTTCACCAAAAATTTTAATAAGCTCTCCACCATTTCTTGCATCTTGAAGAAATAGACTTGGATACTCATCGCCCCCATGATCTCTAGAGAGAATAAGACGTTTCCCATCATTAGTTATATCTTCGAGAGAAGTTCCATTCTCTCCTCCAGTCATTTGAATTGGGAAAGATTTTGGCCCCTCGATTTTCCAAATTTGCCGAACCCCTGTCACAGACCAAGAGAAGAACATCTCTTTCCCGTCTGGCGTCAATTGCCCTAGTCCGGTTGAGCGGATTTCATTTTCCGCTTCTATTTCTGTAGAAAGATTTTTAGGAATTGCAGTTGGTGCGTACTTGGATAAAGTCTTCGCATCAATGGCCTCAACACCGTGACCAGAGTAGCCCATTTGTGTTCTTTTTTCACAAGAGAGAATTAAGAGGCACAAGGCCATTAAGATAAATTTACCAAGCATTTTCTATCTCCATTTATATTTTTTTAATTATTATAAATGGAGATAGGCAGATGTCTATTATTCTATGGCACAAGATTTCTTTTGAACGCTAAAGAACTCTCTTTGGTTCAAGAGATTGGCCTTAGACTTTTCTATTTTTAATTGAAGATTTATTTTGGATAACTCTTTCTTATCAAAAATACTTTCGCAAATAAGATCGCTCAATTCGACATACTTAATTAAGAATTTAAGAACTTTCTTCTTACCAGCTTCATTTTCACTAGCAGAGGCCATGTAACTTACATCTTTAACAGCTTTTGTGTATTCACTAATTTCAGTCAACCCTAGCGTTGCAGCCGTTCCATAGATTCGGTCAACCATCTGCCCGACTTCTTCAAATTTAGAACTATCAGCTAACTTAGTCTCAATTAGTGAAGATATAGAGACTGTCATTGAGTTCCTAATCTGCTTTATTTCATCAACAAAGAATGTCAGCATTTCAGTGTCCATAAGTATTATCCGAATTAAAGGTTTGTCTTAGTATAATTACTATCGGAAGAAAAAATTAACTATTAACTTAATTTAATTAGTAAACCTATTTTTACAATTACTTAAACTTCTAATCTTAAGATTTGTGGCAATTTTTCTTGCTAATAAAAATGCCTCTAAAATGAGTAAAAAAGACGTAACTTATTGTAAAGAATCCCAAATAGGCTTACAAATACGTATGGCGAAAACTCTCGAAAGAGTGAGAGCAAATAGCTCGCTCTTAAATACACCTCTTTGTCTCTTAGCACTTCAAATAAAAGGAAGTCTCGCAGAGGAATGTATTCAAATTGTTCGAGAAGAACTAAAAATAAAAGGAATCAATTTTCATTTTCATTTTTGGATTTCAGACGATTGGTTTTGCGCTGATGGTATCCCTGGAATTGCTCTGCCTTTCTATCTCTTTAATAAAGAAATCTCAAAACTTGAAAAAGAAAGAATTGGCTTTATTGAAGGTAGTACAAAGATTGAATGCTTAAAATTAATAAGACATGAAGTTGGTCACGCAATAGATAATGCTTATAATTTAAGAAATTGCCAAGAGAGAGAGAATCTTTTTGGAAGAAGTTCTCTTAAATATCCAAAAGACTATATCAGAAAGCCTTTCTCAAAAAACTATGTAAAACACATAAGAGAAAATTACGCCCAGGCTCATCCTGATGAAGATTGGGCCGAAACCTTTGCTGTGTGGTTAGATCCAAAGTCTAATTGGAAAGAGAAATATAAGAATTGGAAAGCGCTAGAAAAGCTTAATTATGTAGACAAAACTATGAAGTCCATCAGAGGAAAGCGTCCACTTTTAAAAAATAAAGATACTGTCGATGAAATTTCCACATTAGGAATTACGCTTAGAACTTATCTTAGTAGAAAAGAAAAAATAAAAAGTAAGTACAAAGCTCCAATCTTTGGAAAGAATTTAAGTAAAGTCTTTAGCCCCGGTCGAAAGAATAATGCGCTTAGTTTCATTACTTTAAATGAGAGAGAGCTTTGCATAAGAGTTGCAAAAAATACGAATCAGTATCATTATATAGTTAGAGATGTTTTAAAAGAGCTCAAAGGTGAATGTAGAGATAAGAGCCTCACTCTTAAAATGCCTATCTCTCAAACGAGAGAAACTCTTATACAGTTACTAAGTAAATCAACTCTACACTACGTTAAGCAAGGAAAGAATAAGGTCATCATGTGAAAATACTCGTTCTAATGCATAAAGACCTTGTCCCCCCTGAAGATATTCAAGAGAAAGATTTTAATAAAGATGAAGTCCCATGGATAACTGAATACGATGTGATCAAAGCACTTAGAGAGCTGGGACATAGCGTTTTCCCTTGTGGTGTCATTAGTGATTTAAAAGTCATAAAGAACGCTATTGATGAATTTAAACCCACTCTCATTTTCAATTTACTCGAAGAATTTGATGGTGAAGTTCTCTTTGATCAAAATGTTGTGAGTTACTTAGAACTACTTAGAGTGCCCTACACAGGATGTAATCCTCGAGGGCTTATGCTTGCTAGAGATAAAGCACTCACCAAGAAGATTCTTCTCTTTCACAGATTGAAGACCCCTCAGTTTCAAGTCTTTCCAAAGAATAAGAAAACGAGAAAGTTAAAGCACTTAGAATACCCTCTCATTGTAAAATGTTTAACAGAGGAAGCTTCCCTTGCCATTGCCAAGGCTTCAATTGTTTACAACGAAGAAAAACTCAGAGAGAGAGTTCAATATATAAATCAAAAAATAGGTGTCGATGCCATCGTTGAAGAGTTTATTGAAGGGCGTGAGTTCTATGTTGGAGTAATGGGGAATTATCAAATAAAAACTCTACCGATATGGGAATTAAAATTTGAAAAAGTCGAAAAGCCTGAAAAGGAGCTCTATTCTAATAGAGCGAAGTGGAATAATAAGTATAGAGACCGAAAAGGAATTAAAACAGAGCACGCAGAACTTGATACGGAGACAGTGAAGAGAATTCAACATATTTGTAAGAAAGCCTACAAGCACTTAAACCTAAATGGCTATGCTAGAGTTGACCTTAGAATGAATAGTAATGGAGACATTTACATCATAGAAGTTAATCCAAATCCAAATATTGCCCGCGAAGATGAATTTGCCTCTAGTGCTGCTCATAGAGAAATTCAATACACAAAGCTTATTACTCAGATTTTAAAGCTTGCAAAGTCTTGGGCAAAGAAAGTCTAAGCTCTTTTTTTCTTTAGAACTTCTTCTATTTTTGAAAGTAATTTTTGTTCGTCGAAGGGTTTGATGAGATATTGAGAGACTCCTCGATTAATGGCCTCTACAACATGGTAGCGATCAGTATCAGAAGTCACCATAACAAAGGGAATTTCATTAAAGTCAGCATTTCTCTTTAGGTAGTCTAGAAAATGAATACCATCAAGTTCTGGCATTTCCCAATCAGCTAAGACCATATCAACTCTTTGATTCTCTAGGAAGGCCTGTTCTATAAAGTCAACTGCACCTACTCCATTAACTTCTTCATGGATATTTCTAAATCCATTCTTTCGAAGTAAAGTTGTAATAAAGTTTCGAACATCTATATCATCATCGACAACTAGAATATTCATGTCAGGATTGATTCTCATAAATGAATTATAGAATCTATAGCTTAAGGAAATCAGAGTAATTGTGAAGATTTTTGGTCTATTTCAAATTATCTAGTTTCTTAAGTAAAGCTTTAATTCCAGGCTTTAAAGGTATCGCTGTTTTCTTAGCTTCAGCTTCTAGTGACTCAAGAAATTGGTAAGGAAGCTTTTTTTGCAACATATTTACGAGCCAAATTGGTAGCGAACCTTTTGGGTCTACCAACAAAGTCATTCGAACAGAAGAGAATTCTCCGTGTCTTCTAAACTCTAAAGTTCCGTAGGACATTTCGGCCCTAACAATATCTTTAACTGGGGGATAATTCTTATCTTCTACAGAGTAAGTATCAACTACTAAGAACTTATTCTTTTCATCTAACCTTAATTCATTCATCAAGATCATATCCCTATCCGCAGCAGGCCACGGAAGATCATTATTGCTATAAGTAGTAGCCTTTAGATCGTTAAATTCTTTAATTGTCCTCTTCTCTGTCATATTTGGAGCCCATCTAATCGTTCCCTCAACATCTCTTAGTAGAGATAAAATATTTTCTAAAGGTGCTTCCAAAATAGCTTCTGCTTTAAAGCCTACAATTTTTGAGTCCTTCGCTTTCTGCGAGTAAACGACTACTCCTTTCTTAGTGTAGACTTTATCCCACCCTGAAGGATTGAAGAATTCGGTGAAGTCATTACTTGCGAGAGAAGTTGTAGATATTAAAAATACAAGTAGTAAAAGTACTTTCAAAATAATCGTCCTTAATATTTGAATCATCTAATGCTACCACAAAGAAGTATTTTTTATATGGGAAATTTCTAACAAATATTACTAAAATTAGATAGTTATATATAGAAACACAAGAAAATAGAATAGAATCAAAACAATAACCGACTTGGCTATTCAAGTTACCTTCGGTAGAATCGACGCATGAAAAGCCTTCTCGTTACTCTATTTATTCTCTCTTCTCTATCGGTAAGATCTGAAGTCTTTAAGAAAGAAAAACTTGTTTCACTTAATGAAATTCATCCGACTCAGGCCTTTATTGGTCTCGACCAAATTCCTGATAAAGTAAGAAAAATATTAAAAAAGTATAAGAAAGACTCTCTTGACAACTATCTTAAGGAGAAATGGACTCCTGCGATACTTGGACCCGATCAGAAGTATTGGATCATCGATCACCATCACTTGAGCTTCGCTCTCTTAAAAGCGGATATACCAAAAGAAAAGAAGAGACTCTACCTTAAAATCATCCATGACTGGTCGAATAAGAATTGGAATACTTTTGCGCAAGAAATGGAAAGAGAGAAATTTCTCTACTTAAAAGACGATAATTTTAACACTCTTAACTTCCAAGATATTCCTGAAAATATTGAGAGCTTAAAAGACAATCCTTATAGAAGTTTAGCCTACTTTGCGAGAGAAGAAGGTTGTTTTGATAAAGTAGATATTCCTTTTCTAGAGTTTACTTGGGCAGAGTTCTTCTACCTCCAGAGTATCCGAATTAATAGCGATAGAAATTATCAAAGAGCACTGAAAGCCGCTCTCAAACTTTGCCATAGTAGTGAAGCGAGCAATCTACCAGGCTTTAAAGAAAAAATTATCCCTTAATCCTTAGAAAGTTCTTCATACACTGGTCAGCTAAATCTTTTAAATCCATAGAAAGAAGAGTTGAAGCTCTCTTATACGCATCAAAGATTGAAAATTCTTGCTGATCATCAGTTTCTATAAAGAGTCTATTATTAGGTATTAAACTTAGAGACTTCATGGCCTTTGAGTTCTCTCGAAAGAGCATACTACCATAAGAGAAGTAATCCCCTCTCTCGACTAATTTCTGAGTCATCTCTTCACTTCCATTATAATCGTGAAAAACTAAGTGACCCTTAAAACCGATATCTCTTACGCAATTTAAAACTTCTTGATAGGCCTTCACACAGTGAATAATAATAAAGGAGTCCTCTCTTAAAGAAGCAATTTCTAATTGAAACTTAAAGACCTCTTCCTGAGTTTCAAAAGAAGTACTCTTAAAAGATCTATCTAATCCCATTTCTCCCATACAAAGAAAATCGCTCTCTAAGAAAAACTTTTTAAAATAATCTCTATTTTCCAAGTGCTTTCTTTCTATCCACCAAGGATGAATTCCAGCGCAACGAAAATCACCTTTAGTAAACTCTACTGTGCCCTTGCGAATATCAACATTATAGAAGTTGATAACTTCTGGATCGTTTTTTAAAATATGAGTATGAAAGTTTAAGTACATTAACTAGATTATAGATCGGTTTTAGTTTTTTACAAAATCTGAAGACTTAGAACAAATATCTTTCACCACTTCACTAGCAGCAACAAAACCAAAAGTTCCTGTAACAAAAGCAGCACTTCCAAATCCTGTATAACAATCTAGACGGTAACTTTTCTGCTCTTCTTTTCTTATTTGGCAAACACTTCCATCATCTTGTGCCAGAAAGGGAAGTTCAGGTAAGAAGACACTTTTGATATTAAAAGGAGTTCTATCTGTTGGATAAGAGTACTCTCTTCTAAGCTTCTTTCTAAGCCTTTGAAGTAGACGGTCATTCCACGAGTTCGCTAAATCATCCACAAGGATCTTCGTCGGATCTTGCTTCCCGCCTGCTCCACCAATAGTAATGATAGGTATACTTCTCTTTAGGCATTCATCAACAAGTACTGCCTTGTTGTCGAGAGAGTCTATAGCATCAACGACATAGTCAAACTCTTCTGAAAGAATATCTGCAACAGTAGAACTCGTTAAGAAGTCTTCAATAGCACTAATCTTCACATCAGGATTAATGAGCAAGCACCTCTCTTCAAGGGCCCGAACTTTTAGTCTTCCAATATTTCCATCGAGAGCGTGAAGCTGTCTATTAACATTTGTTATGCAAATATCATCTAGATCAACCATTGTGATTCTTCCAATTCCTGAGCGAACAAGAGCCTCAACGGTCCATGATCCTACGCCCCCGATTCCAACGACACAGATATGGGCAGAACGAAGAGCGCTAGGAGCTTGTGCCCCATACAATCTTGAAATTCCACTAAAACGATAATTTTCTTCACTCATTTTTTTTATTTAACACAACTTCATCCAGTTGCAAAAGCTAACTTTGCAGAATATATAATAATGACGATGAAATACACACCACAGCTCACTTCCATTTATAGCCTAACCCTTAACGAGCTTCAAAATGAGTTTTCAAGGAATAGTTTTAAAGAATTAGGAGCCACTGAACTCTATCGAAACCTCTATAAAACCTTTAATTCAACGCTAGACAATGTTCCCAATATCGCTGAGAACTCAATTAGATTTATTAAAGAAAATTATTCTCTGGAGCTTCCAAAAATTTCAAAAATTCAGAAATCAGATGATTTAACAGTAAAGTTTCTCATGGAAATGAGAGATGGATATAAAGTAGAGACGGTTCTTATCCCCTTCGCCAAGAAGTATACTATTTGTCTCTCTAGCCAAGTAGGCTGTGCTATGAAGTGCAGTTTTTGTTTTACGGGTAAGCAGGGACTCGCCAGAAATTTGGAGACCCATGAAATAGTGGGACAGTATATTATTGCCTATAAGTGGCTCCGAGAAAATAGACCTGAAAAGATAGCTCCTCCTAATATTGTTTTCATGGGACAGGGAGAACCACTTCACAATTTTGACCATGTAAAAAAGGCCATTGAAATCTTTCTTATTGCTCAGGGACTTCATATAGGTTTTCGACAAATAACTCTTTCTACTGCGGGTTATTTACCCGGCTTAAAAAGATACTCAGAGCTTCCAAATATAAATCTTGCCCTATCTCTTCACTCACCAGTTGATGAGCATAGAAGTACATTAATTCCTCTAAATAAGAAGTTTAACCTTGAGACTCTTTTTAAGAACCTTGATGAGATTAAATTATTAAAAAGGCAATTCATCACCTATGAATATCTTCTGATTAAAGATTTAAATGATAGAGATGAAGACATTGAGTTACTTGCCAAGTGGTTAGTCAATAGACGCTCTCTTATAAATATTATTCCTTTTAATGAGTTTCCTGGTACTCCTTATAAGAGACCCACAAATGAAAGAGTTCTCTACTTTAGAGACGGCCTTGAGAAATACGGGCTAAACGCTAAAATTCGAACGACAAAGGGTGGTGACATATTGGCCGCCTGTGGACAACTAAACACTAAAGAGAAATTGCAGGAACACTCTATTTTCTAACTTTTCCCTACTTCATTATTACTTTATTACATAACCCCTGATTAAGCATTGCTAGGGGTTTATAAAATATGATTCTATATTTTCCAGGGAGAATATATGCGTCAATTAAATTTAATTATTTCACTAGGTTTACTTTTAACACTAGCTTCATGTGAAGATGAAGTTGTAAAATGCCAAGACACTTTCCAAAAAGACTATAATTCACTTAAGCAATCATTTGTGGATATTTACTCGCCAAGTACAACGACGGGAGAATTTAAACTCTTCAAACAATCGATTTCTGCATTTACTGCAAAGTATCCAGAAAAATGTACGGTAGACGGAAAAGTCTATGACTTAACTAGTGACTTAAATAAATTCGTTCAACAAAGTACTGTGAATGAACTTCTCTCCGCCAAAGTCATATACGGAAAGGATGATAGATTAGATATTTCGGCCTCAACTGATCCAAGACATCAAGAATGGTCAAAGGCCGTAGCGGTTCAAATCTCCAAAAGCGATATAGGAACCAATGGAGAACTCTCTACCGAAACAATTCAAGAAAGTATGAATCTATGCCCAACCGAGCAATTTGCGAATCAAATTAACCCAGGAAGATGTTCTGGCTTTCTTGTTGGAAAGAATATTCTTGTAACAGCAGGTCACTGTGTTGAAAACCAGGCCGATTGTAATAGCTACCAATGGGCCTTTGGTTTTAAAGAGGGTGTTACAAAGTTAGCGGAGAATCAAGTCTACTCTTGTAAGAAAATTATTTCTCAACAACTAAGTGATTCAACTAAGGCAGACTTTGCAGTCATTGAATTAGATAGAAATGTTGAAGACGCGAAACCACTTTCTTTTAGAACTGAAGGTGAAGTAAAGAAAGACGATCCAATAACAGTTATGGGTCACCCTTCAGGTCTTCCAATGAAAGTTGCCGCTGGAGCAAATATTAGAACAAATACCAATGACTGGTACTTTGTTGGAAATCTAGATACATTTGGAGGAAATTCAGGTTCTCCTGTTTTCAATACAACAACAGGTATCGTAGAGGGAATTCTCGTTCGAGGAGAAACTGACTACTCATGGTCAAGTGATGGTAATGGAAGTTCGTGTCGAGTTGTCTACCAATGTAAGGACGACGAATGTCGTGGAGAAGATGTAACAAGAATTACCAAAGTGACTGGACTTCCAAAAGTTGCTTCGGCATCTAGTATTCTTGCAGAATTCTTTGAAAACTCTACTCTCACACTCTCAAATAAAGGTATCGCCTTTAACGTACAGGTTAAACTAGGCGACGAAAGCTACCTCGCAGGAACGAAGTTTCTAGACCTCTGTGCTCTACACACGGCTTCACATGATGAGCCTACGAATTGGCTAGAATCTAGTGTTGTCGATTGTAAGGAAGGTAGAGAAGAGCTCCTTCAAGTTGTTGAGATCTTTAAAAATTAAAGCTAAATAAAAGACGTTTTTCACAAAATCTTCACACTCCTTGGCTATCCTATAAATGTAAAGGTAACCAAGGAGTCTCTATGCTCTCAATTCAATTAAACCCAATCTCAGAAGCTGAAGACGATGAAGTAGAAATGTACTACAAGGTCGAAGAGACGATGGTCGAAAATGGTGACTTGAAAATAAGTCAGGAGGAACTCTACGACGAGATAGACTCGCACCATAGTATCTACTTTCTAAAGACCCATGAACACTTTCATGTCTTTACTTTTATAGCTTCTCTATTTATTTATTACATTGCCTATGAGCAATACCTACTCGCTTCAGGCCCTTCTCTATCGGGGATTATTTTTTCAGCTCTAGCAACAACAATGCTTGCTCTAAGTTGGGTTATTGCTCACCCTACACTCAAGCATGAACATGATGTAATGGATTACTATAGAAGTCACAGGATGCTCTTCTACTACAATAAGGATCATTCTAAGCTAAACAAATTGAAGTAAGAATTAAACATGATACAGGAACTAAGTGAGCATAGACCACTTAGTTCCATCATACTTATAATTTTGTAACTTGAGAGCATTCTCTGAGCACTTCGCACATGGTTGATACCAAGGGTCTGCGCGCACGATTTCCCAATCCTCTTCAATTGTAGGTGTCAGCTCCTCTAGAAGTTCGGGGCTAGACTTTCTAAGAACAGCAAAGCGTTCATAGAGGGTTTTCATCGGAGTCGTATAAATATCTTCAAGAATGAGTTGATTTATTTTAGAAGGAATTTGCGTGTGAATAAGGTCTCTCTGCGTGACAAAGCGAGCGTTACAATTCGAACAGCAGTGAACCTTTAAGTTCTCTAATTTCTCATTCTTAAATTCATTTAACTGAGTTAGAACATCTTTATCAAGTTCGATACATTGAAAGTAGATTCCAATAATTGATCTTAGCTTCCAAAATAGACTCAAGCTCCAAGGATCGGAGAAATGAATATCATTTAACGTTCCAGCACCACCGAAGGCCTTAGAATAGTGATCATAGGAGTCTGAAAAGCTCTTATCCAGCATCTTCTCCACAGAGGTCATCCAGTGGGACCATTGGTGGTTATTCTCATAGTCTAATAGAGAGGAAAATGAACTTAAAAAGAGTTTTAATTTTTCTTGCATTGTTTTCACCTTGATATTCATTTTTATAACAAATTCACCTCTTTATGTCGTGTAATTCTTTTCAATTGCGTTGTACTTTCAAGTACTCTCTGCTACTTATCCAAGGTTATGACAAAGAAACCAGAACTCCTCCTCCCTGTTGGCAATATTGAGATGTGCCAGGCCGCTATTCACAATGGCGCAAATGCCATTTATGTGGGTATGCCAGAATTTAATGCTAGAGGAAGAACCACTGATCATAGCTTCGAGCAATTAGAAGAAATTATAAAACTCTGCCACACATATGATGTAAAAGTTCACGTGGCATTTAATATCGTTATATTTGAACAAGAAATTCCTAGAGCAATGGAGCTTCTAAGAAAGCTTCTTCCTCTTTCGCCAGATGCGATCATTGTACAAGACCTAGGCCTAGTAAAACTCATAAAAGAGATGGCGCCATGGCAAATAATTCACGCCTCAACTCAAATGACAGTGACCAATGAACTCGCCATTGAAATGACAAAAGACTTAGACATCGAAAGATATGTCCTTGGAAGAGAGAATAGTCTAAGTGAAATTAAAAAAATCAAAGAAAATACAGATAAAGAATTAGAAGTCTTCGTCCATGGAGCTCTCTGTGTTGCCTACTCAGGACAATGCTTTACAAGTGAGAGCATAGGTGGACGAAGTGCTAACCGCGGGCAATGTGCTCAGAGCTGCCGCTTTGAGTATGATCTCATTGTAGATGATAAGAAGGTTGATCTCATCGATCAGAAGTATCTTGTTTCTCCACAAGACCTCTGTGGAATTGATGAAGTCGATCAACTCAGAGAGATTGGCGTCGACTCCTTAAAAGTAGAAGGAAGACTCAAAAGCCCTCTCTTTGTTGCGAGCGTAGCAAATTCTTATAGAGCGGCGATTGATCATCAAGCTCCGACTAAAGATCTTAAAGAAGAAATGGCAATTACCTACTCTAGAGGATTCTTCCCAGGCTGGCTCCACGGAGTCAATCACCAAGACTTAGTTGACGGAACTTTTGGAAGTAATCGTGGACTGAAAATTGGTCAAGTTCAAGAAGTCAGAAAGAACTCAGTAATTATTGCTTCTGATAGAAATTTAGAAAAGGGAGATGGTCTTCTCTTTGCGAGCGTATCAGAACCAAAGAAGAAAGAAACTGGGGGAATGATTTACGATATTAGAACTCTTAAAAACAGACGCTTTGAAATCTATTTTCAAAAAGACTTTAAAGTGAGTGCTATCAAAGAAGGCTATAATATCTATCAAACTTCTTCTCCAAAGATTACAAAAGATCTAAGTAAGTCTTTTACTGATAAGCACTCCTTACTCAGAAGACCTATCAAAGTAAACTTAGAAGCTCACTGTGGACAGCCGTTAAAACTAACGGCCTCAATAAGTGAAAAAGTGATAACTATTACTGATGAATTAATTCTTGAGCCATCAAAGAATGACGTTAATATTGATTCAATAAAAAAGGAAATTAGCGCTCTAAGTGCTACTCCTTTTATCTGTGAATCACCAAAGGTCGAATTATCAGAAGTACCACCTTTTATTCCAAATAAGACTTTAAAGAAGCTTAGACAAAGAGCTATTTCTCAACTCTTAGAAGAGCTAACAACTGCTCCAGTGAGAGACTTAAATGAAGTAACTCTTCCCTCTTCAAAAGAGAGACTTCAAGAGAGAGATTCCAAGATAAGGCTCCTACTAAGAGAAATTTCTCAGTTAGAAGAGGTTCTTCCTCTAATAAGTTCAAATCAAGTAATAAAAGAGCGTTTAGATTTCATTATTCTAGATTATGAATTTGGAAGAGATTACCAAACATCTCTAGACCTCTTAAGAGAGTATGGAATAAAGTCCGCAATAGCGACCAATAGGATTCTAAAACCTGGTGAATATCATCATTTAAAGCTACTACTTAGAATTAAACCTGACGTTATTCTAGTGAGAAACCTAGGAGCTCTTCAGTTTATTAAAGAGCATGATCCCGAGCAAGAAGTGATCGGAGACTTTAGTTTAAATATTGCAAACTCCGTCACCGCATCTTACCTATTTAAGAAGGGACTAAGTTCTCTTACTCCTAGTTACGACTTAAATAGAGATCAACTTTTGGCCTTAATAGAACACTCTGAGAATAAGAACTTTGAAATAACAGTTCATCAGTATATGCCAAGCTTTCATATGGAACACTGTGTGTACGCAGCTTTTCTTTCAAATGGAAAATCGTTTAAAGACTGCGGGAAGCCTTGTGAAAAACACAAAGTCGAACTACATGATAGTTTTGGAAATAAGCACTTCATCAAGGCAGATTCCGAGTGCAGAAATACCATGTACAATGCCACTTCCATCTCTGCGCCTACTCTTTTAAAAGAATGTGAGGCCATTGGAGTGAGCCTCTTTAGAATTGAAGCTCTCCATGAAGATGCGAAAACTATTTACAATAAGCTCTTGGCCTTTACGAATCTATTATCTAATCAAATAGAACCAGCAGAGCTCAATAAAGAATTAGGTCTCCATGAAAACTACGGACTCTCATCGGGACAAATCTTCAAAGAAGATTCCTACATTGACAGGAAGAAGTTCTAGGCTTCTTCCAACTTCTCTTTCTTTACTTCTACAGGAAGAGTTAAATTCACTCTTGAATCTAATACCTCAATAAATCCAGCATCTGCATTTATCTCATAGTAATTCTCTCTTTCACGAACAAAGAAATCTACAAAACTATCTGCTGCTGCAGAAAGACTAATAAGAATAGCCTCGCCTTTATTAAGCTTAAAAAACATTGGAGGAAGAGTTAGAGAATACTCCCCTTCACTATTATCTTCGAAGTAAATTGAAGTTCGACTAATTCCATAAGTCATTGAATGAGGAACTTCCCACTCACCATTTTCAGTATTAAAGAGAGAAACAATAACAGCTGTTTTCTTTAGAGAGGATTTTGCTGTAAATTTTAATTTCAAAGTTCCATTGACGACTAAATCCTCTTCAAGCACCCCTCCAAATTGAAGAGACTTACCTTCAGCAATATCTAGCCTATTATTTAAAATAGCAGGACGGGCTTCAGTCCCCAGAGTTAGAGTTAACTCTCTAAAATCTCCTTCAACATTATTTGATCCAGTTGGAATTTCTGAATGGTCACGGTACTCACTCTTTAAATCTTTCATTTTTCCTTGCAAGAAATTAAATGCAAATTCTTTCTCAAAGAATCCACCACAACCGTGCCCCTGATGATGTAAGTATAGGAAGTGATTCTTTGGATTTATCGAATCATTTCTTAGAGCTTCAAAGGCCAAGACAGTATCTCTCCCATCTTGATCGTTATCTGTTCCAGCAATATGAAAGATTGGAATATGTGACTCTTTAAGCTCCTCTAGAATAGACCTTTCTTTAAAGTACTCGCTAAGTTCTCCATTCTCTCTTGCATTAGTTAAATCTGTCCAATCTGCAATATCTCTACCATAGAGAAGATTGTCATAGTCTTCAAAAGGAGTATTCTTAGAAAAGAGATATGAGAATTTCTCATCGTAGAGAGAAAGTTGATCTGGATTTTCTCTCTCAGCAATATAGTCTAATAATCTCGACTCTACAGTCTTTCCTGCAGTAAAAGAGTCCGTTTCAGCGTTAGAGGGAGCACTGCAAGCAACTGCAGAAATAAGCCCTCTTGCATTACTCGCTGCTGCAGCAAGTGCATTATAGCCATCATAGGATACACCGTAGGATATAACGGCCCCATTAGAAAATTTCTGCTTAGTGATCCACTCAATTGTCTCTTTTGAGTCTTCAATATTCTTTTCGTGAAGCCATTTAAAGTTACCTGTCGAAGCATGAGAGCCTCTATTTGATTGGATGACTACATTCATATTCATTTTCATCAAACTATTTACAGAATTAATATAGTAACCAAAACTACTTGTATGAAGATATGGAGTCTTTATAAAGAAAGTTCCTCTCTTTACATTAGGATTACTGAAAGTAATTGAAGAAATTTCTTCACCATCACTCATTCTTACTAATTCGTGAGTAATGTTTAAACCTACTGCAGAAAGAAAGTAGTAAGACTGAATAAGCTTTTCTTTATCTACTCTAAAGAAGGCATAGAGTGAATTATCACCAGCTAAATTTAATTTAATAATGCTGATTGGATAGTGGTCCATAATAATTTCAGAAGAATAGCAGTGATTTGATAATTGTGTAATCTGATTTGTATAACTCTTAAAATCATTGAACTTAATATTCTTTGAAAAGTATTTTTCAAACTCAAAGGGATTATCAAGCTGTTTCTTATTAATTAAGAGGCATAGATTATCGGATAGATTTAGCGATTTCTCACCACTTGAAATTTTCTTTGTATTTAAACTAAATTGCTCACCAGAAGATAAAGTAGAGCTCTGTTTTAGCTGTTGTTGATTTAAGAACTCAATCTCAGATACGACTTTTGTATACTCATAACTCTTTTCTTTCTTAGAGCAAGAATAGAAACTCGCAAGAATAAATAGAAGAAGAAAGCTTGTTTTTCTCATGTCGACACCTTTATTGTAAGTACTTCCCATTAATAAGAGCAAAATACATACCAAAGATAAACTCCTGAAAATAAGTAAACTACTGAAATTAAGTGTCTAAAAAGCTGACATGTGACTACTCTTCTAAATATCTGACAACCTTTCAGGTCTCTCACAAGAATACAAGAGTTTAGAAAAGTTAGATCAAATATAGACAATGCCCTCTTCTAAATCTTTACTTTCTTAACCTATCTCTAATTATGGAGAACCAGCTTTAAAAGCTTAATAGGTCTTGATAAACGCAAAATTAATCCCTCTCTCCCCTAGGAAATGGCCTCAATATCTAAGAGATGAAAGTCCTAACACTATTACTTATTCTCTCTCTAGATATTCGCGCTGAATCCGCTTCTGCGCGGGCCACGATGCAAGTCAACACCCTTGCCGAAATTCAAATAAGTATAAAGAAGAAGAGAGAGCTCACTATTGACTCTAGTGGGATAAGAGTTGCTCCGAACCAAATGATTCTCATTCATTCTACAAATGGAACAATGACAAGAAGTTCAGGAAAGAAGGGTATTTTAAAAACTCCACAGAATAAGAAAATTGAAATATTTTTCTAGTAAATTACATCCACTGTAAAAGTTCCGAAATAATTCCCTGGAGGCTGAGTTACATTTATACTTGTAAGAGTTGCTCCAATACCAATAGTTTGCCTACCTTTCTTATCGAGCAATCCATTTGCCCCCGCAGCTGGCACAGACTTAAAGTTATTGATAATAATAGGGTTAGATCCTGATCCATTTAGACTAATTGACATTTGAGTAGGAAGTAAGATTGAGTAAGAGGTATTCTTGTCTCCAGTAACATCAAATACAGCACTATTCGGATTATTAGAGTTTGGAGGAATTATTTTAGAAGAATCTCCCTGGACAAGAATTCCAAACTCCAGGTCTTGAACTTGAGTAACTTTGATTGGTTTTGAATAACTACTAATAGAAATAAGCAAAAGTATCAATACCTTCATATCTTCACCCCTTCAAAGAAAATACTATCGCCCTCTTTAGGCATCGTAAATTCTTTCTTATAATCTCGTCCGACACATTTTTCACACTTAATCTTTAAAGTATATTTCCCAGGGATAATCCCTTGAATATAGAAATAACCATCTCTTTCAATTTGAAACTCTTTATAAATTTTACCATCTAATAGAATCTCTCCCTTTAATCTCTCTTTTGAATTTGTCTTCTTAGAAAACTCAATCTCTCCTTCAACGTCTCCTTCAATCCTCAGAGGAAATTCAAGAAGCGCAGTCTTCCCAGCTCTTCCCCAAACTCTCTTTCCAGAGGTACTTGATTTCAAGTAAATATTTTCAATATTTTGAAGACTAATTTTTATATCCGTTGGAACAAGGGGTTGAACAAAAGAAAAGAAGGCATGTCCAAACTTATTTGTCACTTGTCTTTCATTTCCAGAGAGTCGGTAAAATTCAACATTAGGAATAACTCCCTCATCAGCACTTCTTTTCCCATCACCATTCTTATCAAAGAAGGCCAAGCTTTTAATATTGGCGTACTCACTAGTTCTCTTGTTATAGAGATTAATTCCACTCTCTTTGTCAAAGACGAGTCCATAGGTTAGATTTAGACCTACTCCATAACTCTTCTTATTCGTCGCTTCAAGAGTGACTCCTGCGTAGAGTTTTTCAAACCTCTTGTCGGCCCTAAGATTTAAAGAAGTTGTTCTCGTATCAAATTCATAGATCAAGTTTGAGCTATAGCTATGCTTCTTTCTATTTGAAAATGAATAACCAAATTCACTATCTCTTAGGCCTTCTTTATTCATTCTATTTTTTAACTTCAAAGTCGAATGCCCCCATGTATAACGAGAAAATAATTCATTAAAGACAACATCGTTTTCAACGCTAAGGCTATTTGAAATATAGAAATTCATAATAGAAAATGAGAGTCTATTTAAGAGATCTAAGTACTTTGGAGTCACACCATATTTCTTCTTATAATTAAAACTCGTATACATTTGTAAATTTGAAATAAATTTTAAAGGGAGTAGAAAGTATCCCTTCCATGAATAGTCGATAGGATTCTCTTGCCCTAGAGTGTCTGACTTCACTCCTGTGTTATTAATATAGGATAGATTGGTATTAACACCTAGAAAGTTAAATTTAGCAGACGCTTCAAAAGCACGTTCCTTACCATCAGTTATATAATTTGTATCAAGAAGAGTGCTATCAAGAAAAGTACTTAGAGACCCTCCGTAGTAATCCGTTGACTCAAGGGTTCTTTCATCAAAATTTCGTGTTGTATTTAAATCTAATTGCACTCTTTGAAAGAGATTCTTTGAAAGAGAGAAGGTATAATTATCCTCTTTAGAGCTATCCTTACCCATCGCTCCCGTGACTATAATCTTTCCATCATTTTTGAAATTATCTCTTATATTTAAATTTCTATTTTCGTATCTTCTCTCCCCCTTAGGTCCGTAGAAAATAAATTGAAAGCGGTTAAGACCGTAGTATAAATCGACCCCAATAAATTCATACCTCTGCTTTAAAGAGCTACCGCTTTGCCTCCCAATAAGAATATCATTGTGATAGAGTTCTACTTCCCACCCACTCTCAAGAGGGCCAGAAAAGTCTTCTTTTGAAAAATTCTTGGATCGAAGAAGAGATCTATTTGAAAAATAGCCTCCAGTAATTTGCTTTCCTCCACCAACGAGATTTACCGTAGGCGCATTAAAGTGAATAAGCTTTATTTCACTTAGCCCTACATCTCCAAAGATTCGACTTCTATAATCATTCCTCTCAAGACTTAACCAAAAAGACTCCTGCCTCTTTCCAATCCCTCTGTAGTCAGTATAAAGCTCTGATTTTAAAACCTCAGCAGAGAGGGAGGTCTCGTGACGTAGAGATGTTCTAGTGTGCCCATCTCTAGACTTACTTGACTCAAGCGATACTGATTGATCAAAATTGAATCCATCTATCCATTCTCTCTTATTTCTCTCTACTGGATAAGATACGATCTCACCTCTTTTGGAAGATTTCTTAGAAGCCCTCTCATCTCTAGCTTCTGGAGGAAATAGAGAGTGATATTCTAAAACAATAGAAGAATTAAGAGAGTTTATTTTAAATTTAATAGGAGTAATTTCTTCAAGAGTCGCCACATCGACAAGCACAAAATCTTCAAGAGCAATAAAGCTTGTGCAATCAATTTTCTTAACTTTATCCAAAAGATTCATTTCACATTGATCTAAATCTATTTGATAACCATTTTTCTCATCAAAGAGAAACCCCTCTATCACTCTTTGATTCTTGGCAAATTTATATTCTATACCAATTGAATCAAAGAGATCTTCTAGGGGAAGATACCACTTATTATTCTTTTTATAAGTGAGAAGTCCTTCGTTTAAAATAAAATTCTTCTTTGATTTAATCAGCATAATTCTCTCATAATTATACCAATCCCCTTGAGCGAAAGTGCTCATAGAAGAAAGCATAAATAGAAGGTAAAGAGATTTTATCAAAACTTAAACTGATCCTTTGCCGAAGGAGTTTTTGCAAATTCATTTTCAAAGAAGCGAATTTCATAATTCCCTCTCTTCTTTTTGAAGTCTTCAATTTTAAAAGTGAATCTTCTCTCTGGAATATAAGAGCTCACGCCATTTACAACTGAGATAAACTCTTCTTTTCCTCCATCAAGGCGAAAGATTTTAAACGTCCCAAAAGGAAAAATAGATTCATCTTTTTTCATAATGACATGAAAGAAGCTTCCTTCTTTATTGGAAGAGATTGCGAATTGTTCTAAGCTAATTTTCCCACTGCTATTTCCATGCGAATAAATAATAGGGACATTAATTGCGACTCTAGCATCTATCTTCATCATAACCAGATTATCTCTTCCGCCACTCTTCTCTTCTTCTTTCTTTATTGGCTCAAATCGAATATGAGCGCGGTAATCTCCAGGAGAGAGCTTAGAAGTTTTTCTCACCATAAAGCGAACCACCTGTTCTTCATTTGGTGCGAGAGTAACTCGTCTTGGAGAGAAGCGAAGAAATTTAATAATAGAATGTGAGCCCACTCCAGGGTCATCAATTCTCTTCATCTGACCATCAAAAGACTGCTTGTAGAAAACAGCGCTCAACTTATAAGTTGTTTTAAACGTTCCCTTATTTCTAATCGTCACAGTTGAAACTTTTGATCTCGTCGATAATTTAATCTTTGTTGGAAAGACCTGTAGATTTGCATAAGTACTTGCCGCAAGTAAAAGGACACTTACAGCAAAGAGTATTCTTAACTTCATTAACTTCTCCATTTTTTCAAGTAGTTAAAGACATTATCTCTAAAAATATTGATGAATGTAAGGTGGAAATAAAAAGCCCCTCCGTGAAGAAGGGGCCATGAAATTATCTAACTATTTGTAATTTCTAGTAAACAACGTCTACAGTAAAGTTAGCTGCGTAACTCCCTGCAGTCTGAGTCCCCGAAAGGGCCGCTCTTGTCGCACCAACTTTCAAAGTTTGCGCACCAGTACCGTCAAGTAATCCGTTTGCTCCAGCTGCTGGAGTAGAGGCAAAAGAGTTTACTGCAATCTGCTCATCAGCAGTTGCACCACCACCAGTAATCATAGTTACAGTAGCGTCGGCCGGTAGAGTAATTGTATAGGCAGTACTCGCCTGCCCTGTAACAGCAAACTCTGCTGCAGTTGCATCACCTGGAGCTACAGTAGAAGCAGCATCACCCTGAACTGAAGATCCAAAATCTAGATCTGCAACTTGTGAAATATTGATTGCTGCTGTAACGACAGCAAGGGCCTGAGCTGTGTCAGAAGCAGCTTTTGCTAAATCTACTGACATAAGTCCCGCTGTTGATAATCCTAAAAGACACATTGTTGTTGATACTTTCTTAAAAGTCTTCTTCATCATTCCCCCTAATTAGAATGGTTAACTTTCTTAATATTGATAATTATTTATCGGTTAAGAAAATTAACCCTTAAGTAAAACTAAATAGATAGGAACATATTTTTAAAGATTTCTTTACTTAACAGAGTCTTAGAAGACAAACCTTAATGAAGAAATTGGCCAAGAGTAACACTTTAGACCGAGCTTTTAATAGGATTCTTTGAGCAGACATAGAGAGTCAATTGTTTCATCGTAGTCTTATTATATGGCTTATTGATATAGAGAATTTTATCTGTGGGGCCAAAGATTTCTAAATAATCTTCCCAGGAATATTGCTGGAAAGCTGTACAGACAATAAACTCAGTTTGTGGATACTCTTCTCGAATATGCTTAATGGTTTGAATTCCATCAATGCCAGGAGGCATGCGAATATCCATAATCACTAACGAATACGGATCTTTATTGCGGTAAGCTTCTCTTACTTTTAAAACTCCTACCTCACCTTGGAAACAATGCTCTAGTGAGAATTGCATTCCAAAATTCTTAGCATTCATTTTTTCAATAATTTTCTTATACAGCTCATGCATCTCTTCCGAGTCATCAACCATTAATATTTTGTGCTCCATTATTTCATTGTCTCTCATAAACAAGTATAATTCCTTTAAATAAAGTATAAAAATCCTTAAACACTAGGAAAACCAGTATGATAAGACTTGCAATTCTTACCTGTAGAGAAATTAACTCCGAGGCCTGTAACGACGATAATCTCATAGTTGCCTTTTTAAAGAGGCAAGGTATTACAGCAATTTTTGAAATATGGGATGATCCAAATGTTGAATGGGAGGACTATGATTGTGCTCTCGTTAGATCCACATGGGACTACACTGAGAAAATTGAAAAATTCATTTCCTTTCTAAATACTCTCCCAAGTCACACGAAATTATTTAATTCAAAGAAAGTTATTCTAAATAACTATAATAAGTCCTACCTATTTGAGCTAGAGGAAAAAGGATTTGAAATTGTTCCCTCCATAAAGAGAACTGAAACAATTAATAGTATCAAAGAAGCTTTTAACCTATTTGAGTGCGAAAAATTAATTACGAAACCTTTAGTTGGAGCAGGAGCTTCTGGAATTCAAATTATTGAAAGAAATTCTGAGTTCAGAAAGGAATCAAAAGAAGAAGTAATCATTCAGCCTTTTCAAGATAGTATTTCTACAGATGGTGAAATCTCTCTCATATTTTTTAATAGTCAATTCTCCCACGCAATTTTAAAAATTCCAAAGAAGAATGATTATAGATCACAAGAAGAATTTGGAAGCTCTATTACTTCTTTTACTCCTGATACAAGTACAATTAATTATGCCAAGAGTGCCCTCTCTTCAATTTCAACTGATACTCTCTTTGCAAGAGTTGATCTTCTAAAGAACCAAGAAGAACAATGGAGATATATTGGAGAAGTTGAATTAATTGAACCAGCTCTCTATCTAAGTTTTGATGAAGACTCTGCCGAAAGATTTGCAGGAGCAATAGTCGATAGAATTAAAGGCGAATAGCGATAATTGGAGTTCTCTTTATCTTTTGAATTTGATCGCTCCAGCGAACTCCAATTATCTTTCCTATCGCATCAGTTTGTAGGTAGAGATCTCCCTCTCCAACACCGTCCTCCTCTCTAGAGTCGTTAGAATGAGGAGTCTTCGTTGCATCAAAGACTCTTACTTTATATAAGTGATCCTCTTCTCTTGCAGGAAATGAAATAACAAGTGCCATATGACCGCTATCCCCACTCTTTGGTATATGATCTTTCTTCCAACAGAGAATATCTCCAAGCTTAAGCTTAGAAATCTCATCGACAAAGAGATTGTGCTCTCTCGCATAAGAAAAGTAATCACTACTCTTTAAAGTTTCATCTCCCCGACTTATCCTTTCAAAAAGCTCAGCGTTTTCAATCTTTAAAATTGATGTAAATAAAGAAGAGCAATCACAGAAGTAATTCCCCTTGTAGTTTTCAAACGTACGACCTCTAAGAAAGCCTGTACTCTTCAAGCTCTCTTGTATCTTTTGAATACTCTTTAGAAAGACTTCATTCATTATTCGAGAATTTTTACAAAATGACTTCTATCAAAGCGAATCTGCTCACCATAAACTCCCTTATCATCTCTCTTTCCAATACTAATCACCATAACAAAGTGGGCGCCACTTCCAAGGTGAAGAATATTCTTAATTCTCTTAGAGTCTGCTCCTTCCATTGGACAAGAGTCATATCCAAGAGCTCTAGCTGCGAGCATAATATTTTCGCACCCAAGGGCGGTGGACTTAGTTGCCCAAGTTATCATCTGAGATTTAGAAACAGGCTCTCTTGGAGTCACTTTCTTAAAACCTGTGATAAAAATTGCAAGCCTCTTAATAAGCCCAAAAACTCCAAGAGGTCCTTGAGAGTAGGCCAATGGAACCAACTTCTCATAATATGACTTAGCGGCTGCAGGAACTCCCTCTTTCTTATTTAAGAACTCAAGCATTGTCTTTGCGTTCTCTCTCCACGTATCAGTTCTCGCTATACAAACAATTAACTCAGGAGCAGTAGCTGCTGCCGGTTGAGAAAGACAGGCTTTTACCAGCTCTGCCTTCTTCGTCGCATTCTTCACCCAATAAAACTCCCATGGCTGAAGATTAGAAGAATTAGGTGCCAAGACAGCAGCATCTAAGATCTTCTGCATATCTTCCTCTTTTACAGGCTCGTCCTTATAGACCCTTACACTTCTTCTGCTTTTTAGAACCTTAAAGAATTCTTCGCTATTAATGCTCTCTAATTCTTCCCTGTAACCAGTATCGGCCACCTCTGAAAATATGTCATTGCTCATGATTTTTCCTTTTCTTTAAACTTCATTATTTATAGAGTGCTATCTATGAAATATTTAACTATTTGTCTTATTGTATTTTCAATAAATTCTAGCCTTTCGGCCAGAGAGAAATTTCTATGTTCGACTCTGACTCTCCATAAATATAAATCAATAATCCCTAAAACGGAATTTGATAAAGTTAAACATTGCTCCTATTCATGTATTCTAAGTAGAAAGTGTGGTGTTGTAGAGAGTTTCTCTGTCGGTGTAGCCAAAGAAATTGCAGATCTCTTAGGCTTTGGGACACCTGATTGGGAGGACCTTGCTGCAAATAGAAAAGGAATAAAACTGGGTCGAAAAATAAAAAGTATTCAACAATGTCTTCCAACGTGCAGAGGTTACTACGAGCGCGGAAATATATGAATTGGAGATTTATAGCTCTAGGCTACCTTAGTCTCTTTGCCTTATCACTCTTAGATAATGGAAGATCACCTACATATAATGCGATTTTAGAAGACCTCAGCATTGGACCAGCTAAAGGCTCCTATATCTTTTCAGTAGCAAGCTTCATAAGCCTCTTAGTGAATCTCACTGCTGTAAAATGGCTCCCCAAACTAGGTCCTGTAGTTTCAACAAGAATCTCCCTGTCGCTCATGGCACTAAGTGGCTTCTTCATGTACATAACAGGAGTTCAAACTAGCTACACACTTTTAATTGTAAGTTCAGTCCTTCTAGGTCTTGGCCTCGCAATTTGTACAATTACAATGAATGTCCTAGTGATTAAAGGCTCGACGAGCTCCTCTAGGAAGAGACTCTTCTCAGGCCTCCATGCAATCTACGGCCTATCGTCCTTACTTGCTCCATTTATCTTGGCATTTCTTATTAAGCATGGAGGAGACTGGAAGACCTACTTCGTAGTAAGTGGAATTATTGCTTTCTCTGTCATACTTATTACCGCTAAGACAGAAACTCTTCCTACAGAACCTCAAGAAAAGCAAAGAGAGAATCAAAATGTTCCAGTAAGATTTAGAATACTCTTTGGACTTCTCCTAGGCGCCTACGTCGCGAGTGAAATTGTTATCTCAACTAGGCTTCCATACTACTTAAGAACCGTTCTAAAGTTTGATGAGATCACTGCTGGATACTATTTGAGCTTCTTCTTTTTAAGTCTATGCGCCGGAAGACTACTCTTTTCATTAAAGTCATTTAATTTTAAGAGCGAACACTTAATGATCTTCTCTCATATTACAACACTTGTCTGTTTCTTTAGCGGTCTCTATATCCACCCTCTCTTTCTCGCTCTCTGTGGCTTTACCATGTCCTACGCTTTTCCAATGGGAATGGACTTTCTAGTAGAGACCTTTAAAGAGAAGAGTGATTATATGATTACTTCTGTCATGACTTGGATTGGGGTGATGCTCGCTTCCATGCACTTTGTCTTTGGCCTTATAAATGAGAACTATGGTGCTAATATCGCTCTTCTGCTAAGTCCTCTTCTAAGCCTTCTTGCACTAGGTGCCTTAATTATTTTTCTAAAGAGCGATAAGAGTTCAATATGAGAATTGTTGCGATTTCTGATACACACCAAGCTTATCTACAAAACCTTCCAGAGGGAGATCTTCTTATTCACTCAGGGGACTTCTCTCTACTTCCAAAGAATGTAAGTTCAAATAGAGAACTTATGTTGAGTGAACTCACAGATTTACGAGATTGGTTTCTTTCTTTAAAAGATAAGTATCAACACATAATTCTAGTACCTGGTAATCATGATTGGATTTTTGAAGTTGATTATGAATTTGCTTCTCATTTCTTAGAGGGAGTGATTGTTTTAAATGACCGTCAAATTGAAATTGATGGAATTAAAATCTGGGGAAGCCCAATTAATTTAGAGTATAGAGATTGGGCCTTTAATAGGGCCGCTGGCGAAGAAATTCTAAAGCACTGGAGAGCAATCCCTAAGGACACAGATATTCTCATCACGCATGGTCCTCCTCTTGGAATTTTAGATCGCGCTTTCCCTGAAAAGAATAGTCCAGAACTTGGTGATATTGATCTTCTAAATACCGTTAATAAATTGGATCTTAAGGCCCATATCTTCGGACATATTCACGGCTCTCATGGGACTTTAAAGAGAAATGGTACTTTATTTGTGAATGCAAGTATTATGGATGAATCCTATAAACCTACTTTTGAACCAATAATATTTGAAATTTAAACGTAGAAAACCAGCGAAAGAATTTCTTCCTCCGCTGGCCTCTTAAGACTTTTTAGAATTTATAAGTAAACTCAATATTACGACCCTGTTTCTTAGTAATCGTAACTTCCTTTGAACCAACACTTACGCTGACAGGAGCACTTACTCCTCTCTTAAAAAATCTTTTCACAAACTCTTCGACTTTAGAATTCGTTGAGTTTAGAGTTTCATTCGAAACAACTAAGTCCCATTCGTCATCTTCAACTGGAGTCATAATAAAGTTTGCAAATACCCCAACATCTAACTGTAGTCTAATTAGCGGACTACTATCTCTCTCTGCTTTACTACCTGTTACAAATAAGTTTTCAATCTCAGTACTGAAGTCATTATCTTCACCACTTAGATCTGCTTTTCCTCTTGTCTCAACTTTTACAGTTTCGTGATACTCAACACCTGAGTTATCATTTTCATCTTGATCTTTATCCGCAATATAAACTGCCATTGTTTTATCAATCGAACGATCCATAATCATGTAAGACGGAGCGATTTCATTATTAAATCCACCTTTTCCGATTTTCTCATGCTTTGGATGTGCATAATCTTCAAGTAATCCAGCATCTACATAGAAGACACCTTTCATTTTATCTTCTTCGATTCTGTAAACATTACCAGTAGTCTTTGTCTTTGCTTCGTACGAACCAAGATCCTCACCTTCTGTGAAGTTAAACATTGTTGGATACGCATCCATAACAAATGTTCCTTCTTCTAATCTTCTACTCATTGGAATATTTCTACTTTCAACTTCATCTTTATTAGCAGAGAAGTTCTTAGTAGAGTAAGCATTATTCTTTGTTAGAACATAGTTCCAAGGTTTTGTCTTAACTCTATAATTTGATCTATGACCATCAAGTAGTGCTTCCTTCGCATAAACTTTTATAATAGGCGTTCCTACAGGAAGTATGTCTCTTAAGTAAGCAATCGCTTCGTTATTCATTCTAGAACAACCAGAACTTCTTGGGTTCGCCACTAAATTCGTAAAGTATTCTTTAGTTGCTTTAATCAAACTATCTTTGTCAGATCCCCAACCAACAGTTCCGTGTGTCCACTGAGAATGGTGATTTGGTCCAACCCAAGCTGTGTACCAACCAAAAGCTCCACGCATATCACCTTTCTTCTTTCCATTTTCTTCTGGCATATACTTGCTCTTAAACCACTTTAGAAATGACGACCCTGCCTCTGGTGGCATAGGATAATCTTCTTGGTACCAAGAAGGATAGTGTGCGGCATGATCTTGATAGAACTTCCACCAATCAGTAATTCTATAAGACCCAACATAACTTCTCGTCTCTTTAGTATCTTCACCAATGGCCATTTCAGATTCCATAACCATTTTATTTAGACATACATTCTTAGCGTCACATGATTTCTCATAAACTCTAAGTCTCTCTGTCGCAAGGTTTTGAATAACAAAGTACTTTCCATCGAAGTCCTTATAATCCTCAATTTTTTCAAGAAGGTATTTAAAAGAAACAAAGTACTTATTTGAAGTCGCAATATTTTGATAACTCATTCTTCTAAATGTAATTTCAACGTAGTCATCAGCTCCTGTAGCAACCACTGTCACTTTATCATGACGAGAAAGAGTACCAAGCCTCTTCCCATTTTCATCTCTAACAGTTAACGCCGTAGTCGTATAATAATTCTTACCTACTTCAATCTCACTAATTGAAGTCATGGCACCCATCATTTTCTCATAGGCAACATTTCCTGTATTAGGATACTTTTCATTTCTTCCACCACAACTTGTAACTAGCGCACCAGTCATGGCCAAAATTAAAAGGGACTTACTCATAGATGTCTCCTGACAAACTTTTCAATTTACATTTACCTCCCGAAAATACAGAAAATAGCGCCTCACATCAACGTGATTCACTCATTGATGTAAAGATTACCTAATCTAAGTTATTGATTTCTTGTAGGAATACTAAAATTGAACTTTTTACCTAGCCTAGCTAATGTTAAGTATAAGGTTTATCAAAACTTTACTTGAATTTTTCCTCCAATGGTCTTACATTCGGTGCACCTCGTAACTTAGGATTATCAGTTGAAACAAATAGTAGCTCTATGCCTTGTCACTTTCCTCTCCATGGCCTCGTCATGGGCAAGAACAGGAAGCTGTCAGAACGCCTGGATGAAACTAACTTCTTCTAAAGAAATTAAGGCCGAATACAAGAAGCTCATTGGAACTTGCGATAGAGACTTAAAGAGAATTTTAGGTCCTATGAGTAAGCAAAGTAGAAGTTTAAGTTATAGAGGAGCTAGAGAAGAAATGTTTGGTTCTCTAGACAACGTAAATGGGGATGTATGCTCAGTATATTCTAAAGAGTGTATCAGAACGACCTCAATCCCAAATCATAGAGTAATGAACGCAGAACACACATGGCCAAAGAGTAAGGGCGCGAGTAAGAAGCCTGCAGTAAGTGATCTTCACCATATTTTTCCAGCTAACTCAGAAGTAAATTCAATTAGATCAAGTTACCCATTCTGCGAAGTGAGCAATACAAAGTGGACAAATAATATGTCTAGTCTAGGAACTGCTCCAGGAATTGGAACCTGCTTTGAGCCACCTATTGAGCACCGTGGAAATGTTGCCAGAGCAATGTTCTACTTCGCGGTTCGCTATAGCCAAGGAATTCCAAGCGCTCAAGAAAAATGGCTTAGAAAGTGGCACCATGATGACCCAGTAGATCAAGCCGAGAAAGATAGACATAGTGAAATTCTAAGCATTCAAGGTAACTCAAATCCATTTATAGAGCAGCCGGGACTAGTTGAAGTTATTGAAGATTTTTAGAATCAAATAACTTTGTATAGACCCTTTGCATCGATAAGTTTTCACGCAATTATTTGTCAACACCTCTTCTTTACAGGTAGTATTGCTCCCCTAAAACACATTTAAGAGGAGTATTATTCCATGAAGAAATTGGCCACACTCGTAGCCCTTTGCGCACTTTTCACGTCTTGCGTAAAAGAAGGTTCCAACAAGAGTACATTTGTTTATTGTTCAGAGGGAAGCCCAACGGCCTTCAATCCACAAATTACAACAGATGGTACTTCAAATAATGCTTCCGCTCACACTATTTATAATCGTCTCGTAGAGTTTGAATATGGATCGACTAAAATTGTTCCTGCTCTTGCAGAGAGTTGGTCAATTTCAGAAGATAAGCTTGAGTACACTTTCAACCTAAGAAAAGGTGTTAAGTTTCATACGACTAAGTACTTCACCCCTACAAGAGATTTCAATGCTGATGACGTTCTCTTCTCTTTTAATAGAATGAGAGATGAATCAAACCCATTCTTCAAAGTAAGTGGTGGTACTTATGAATACTTCAATGGAATGGACATGGGAAATCTTATCAAGGATATTGTTAAGGTTGATGATCATACCGTTAAGATCATTTTAAAGAAACAAGAGGCTCCATTTCTTGCCAATATGGCCATGAGTTTTATGAGTGTTCTTTCAAAAGAGTACGGTGATAAATTAATCAAAGAAGCTAAGCTTGGTGACATGGATAATATTCCAGTGGGAACAGGACCATTTGTTTTCAAATCTTACCAAAAAGATAATATTATTAAGTTTGAAGCTTTCAAAGATTTCTACGGAGAAAAGGCCAAAGTTAGTCGTCTAGCATTTGCTATCACTCCAGATGCTTCAGTTAGATATCAAAAGTTAAAAACTGGTGAGTGTCACTTAATTATTGAACCATCTCCTGCAGACTTAGGTTCAATGAAAGAGAATAAAGACATCACTCTACTTGAAGGTCCAGGTCTCAATGTTGGCTACCTTGCCATGAACACAATGAAGAAGCCTTTTGGAAATTTAAAAGTAAGACAAGCAGTTAATCACGCTTTAAATAAAACAGCATATATTGACGCTATTTACTTAGGTCATGCTAAACTAGCGAAGAATCCTCTACCTCCTACAATTTGGTCATACGATGATAGTATCGTTGATTACGACTACAATATTAAAAAAGCTAAAAAGCTCTTAGCAGAAGCTGGGTTTCCAAATGGTTTTGAAACTGAAATTTGGACTCTCCCTGTAACTCGTCCGTACAACCCTAATGGAAAGAAGATGGGTGAAATGATGCAAGCAGATCTTGCAAAAGTTGGAATTAAGGCCAAGCTTGTTTCTTATGAGTGGCCTACTTACCTAAAGAAGTCATCAGCAGGAGAGCACGCTATGGTTCAACTTGGTTGGACGGGCGATAATGGTGATCCAGATAACTTCCTCTATACTCTTCTTGGATGTTCAGCTGTTGAAGCGGGATCAAACTATGCGAGATGGTGTAATAAAGACTTTGAAGACCTTGTTGTAAAAGCAAAGAGAGTCACTGATCTCGCAGAGAGAACAGACCTCTATGAGAAGGCGCAAGTTATTTTCAAAGAACAAGCCCCATGGGTTCCTATTGCTCACTCTATAATCTTTAGAGCAATGAGCAATAAAGTAAAAGGATATAAGATCGATCCACTTGGTGGAGATATCTTTAAAACTGTGGAACTAAAATAATGCTAAAATTCATTCTTAAAAAGTTATTAGATTTAATCCCTACTCTCGTAGGGATTTCGATTCTCTCCTTTGTTCTAATACGTCTTGTCCCTGGCGATCCTGTAATGCTTATGCTCGGAGAAAGAGGTGCTGATCCTATTGTCTACGCAAAAATGCAAAAGGCACTAGGACTTGACCAAGCAATGCATGAGCAATATTTCACTTTTCTAAAAAAAGCTTTTAGCGGAGATTTAGGAACGAGTATTGTTTCAAAGAGATCTGTGACAAGTGAATTCTTCTCAAGATTTCCTGCGACACTAGAGCTTGGAATTTGTGCCATTATTTTTGCTGCGATAATCGGTATCCCCTTTGGAATTCTAGCAGCACTCAAGAGAAATTCATTCTACGACTACCTCCTAATGGGAGGGTCACTTGTTGGTTACTCCATGCCAATTTTTTGGTGGGGACTTATTCTTATCCTCTTCTTCTCTGTTCAGCTGGGTATTACACCAGTGTCAGGAAGAATTTCTATTATGTACGACGTTGATGTAGTAACAGGGTTTATGTTAATAGACACTCTCCTTCCAAAAAATTTAGCGAACGAAGGAATCGGTCCATTTCTCTCAACTCTTTCACACCTCATACTTCCAGCAATTGCTATGGGAACAATTCCTCTAGCGGTGATGGCAAGAATGACCAGATCAAGTATGTTAGAGGTTCTTGGTGAAGACTATATAAGAACAGCGAAAGCAAAGGGATTACCAATAAAGAAAATTATTGTAGTACACGCCCTTAGAAATGCACTTATTCCTATTGTTACAGTTGTTGGATTAATTTTTGGTTCCATCATAACAGGCGCCATACTTACAGAGACCATCTTCTCATGGCCTGGAATTGGAAAATGGTTAGTTGCGAGTATCAACGCTAGAGATTATCCAGTTATTCAAGGTGGAGTTCTCTTTATCGCGACAATGATTGTTCTAATTAATTTAGTGGTCGACTTTGTCTACGCCATCGTCAACCCAAAGATGAGATAATTTAAATGGAAAATAAAAATACAGAAGAAATAGATCATCCACTAGTAGAGTTTTGGCAACAATTCTCAAAGAATAGAGGCGCGATCTTTGGATTAGTCGTAATTATTCTCTTCACTCTTATTGCACTACTGGCACCACTACTCTCCCCTTATGGACCAACCAGTATTGACCCAAGCTTTCTAAGAGTACCTCCTCTTTTCTCTGATGGCGGAACTGCTAGATACTTCTTTGGGACAGATGACGTGGGACGAGATATTTTAAGCCGTCTTATTTATGGTGCTCAAATTTCAATGTTGATAGGGTTCTTTGTTGTTATTATTTCTTGCAGTATTGGAACAATTCTAGGACTAGTCTCTGGTTACTATGGAGGCTGGGTAGATAGAGTGATCATGAGAATGATTGATATTCTCATGGCCTTCCCTTCTATTCTGCTCGCCATCGTTGTTGTTTCAGTAATGGGTCCAGGTATTTCCAACGCGATTATTGCTGTTGCAATTGTTGCCATTCCAGGATTTACAAGAATTGTGAGAGGCTCGGTACTTGCAGAAAAAAAGAAGCAATACGTGATGGCCTCTAAAACTTTTGGAGCAAGCTCAGTAAGAATAATGTTCTTAGAAATTCTTCCTAATTGTATGGCCCCTCTAATCGTTCAAGCGTCACTTGGTTTTAGTGATGGAATTCTCAATGCTGCAGCTCTCGGGTTCTTAGGACTTGGTGCTCAGGCCCCTACTCCAGAGTGGGGAATCATGTTGGCAGACGCGAGACCTTTCATTGAAAGTTCACCGTGGATGGTCACACTCCCTGGTCTCTGTATTCTATTTGCAGTACTTGGTTTCAATCTCTTTGGAGATGGGCTCAGAGATGCACTAGATCCAAGACTAAAGAGGTAATAATGTTACTAGATATTAAAAATTTAAATTTAAAATTTCACACATCCAAAGGAATACTACACGCCATACGCGATCTAAGTTTTCATATTAAACAAGGTGAAACACTTGGAATAGTAGGAGAATCAGGCTGTGGAAAGTCTATAACGAATCTTGCTCTAATGGGACTTCTTCCTGACACAGCTGAACTCACTGCTGACAAACTAGAGTTTCAAGGGCAAGAGCTTATTGGGCTAAAAGAAAGAGAGTGGCAGAAAATTCGTGGTTCTGATATTGCGATGATTTTTCAAGACCCAATGACTGCTTTAAACCCTTGTTTCACTGTTGGATATCAAATAGAAGAAACACTTGAAATGCATAGAAGAGATCTCAGTAAGCTTGAAAGAAAGGAATTTGTCTTTGAACTATTAGATCAAGTGGGAATTCCGGCCCCAAAAGAGAGGGCCAAGTCTTATGCTCACGAACTTTCAGGAGGAATGAGTCAAAGAGTGATGATTGCTCAGGCAATTGCCTGTAACCCAAAACTCTTAATTGCTGATGAGCCTACAACAGCACTAGATGTAACAATTCAAGACCAAATTTTAAAACTCTTAAAAGATATTCAGGCCAAGAATAATATGGCAATGATTCTTGTGACTCACGACCTTGGTGTTGTTTCAGAAAATGCAGATCGCATTCAAGTGATGTATGCAGGAGAAGTTATTGAGACAGGGACTTCTGATGAAGTGATTCATAGTCCAAAACATCCTTATACGAAAGGTCTTTTAGAATCTCTTCCAGGAAGTAATGCTACGACTTTTAGAGCTCCTCTTTCATCCATTGCAGGAATGGTTCCCGATTTAAGATCAAGACCACAGGGCTGCCAATTCAATCCAAGATGTTTTAAAGTAAAAGATGATTGCTCTATTTCAAGACCTGTTTTAAATGAAGAAAACCACCAAGTTAGTTGTTTCTATCCAATGAGTGAAGGTTAAAATGATTTTAGAAGTTGAAAGTTTAAAGAAACATTATCCAATAACAAAGTCATTCAAGGAGAGCGCTCTCGTTAAGGCACTAGACGGCGTAACTTTCTCGGTAGAGAAGCAGAGAACCCTGGGAATTGTTGGTGAATCTGGTTGCGGAAAGTCGACACTAGCGAAGGCCCTTATGGCCTTAGAAGAGAGAACAAATGGTTCAATAAAAATAGAAAATCAAAGTATTGATGGACTTAGTAAATCAGACTTTAAGAGTGCTATTCAAATGATTTTTCAAGATCCCTATTCTTCTTTGAATCCAAGAAAGAAAGCTTGGCAACTCATCAGTGAACCACTTCTTATTAATACAAAACTCTCAAAGAAAGAATGTTTTAATAAGGCCTGCGAATTGATGAAGAAAGTTGGTCTTCGCCCAGAGATGGCCCAGCGCTATCCACATATGTTTAGTGGTGGTCAAAGACAGAGATTAGGAATAGCTAGAGCTCTTGCTCTACAACCAAAAATTCTCATTTGCGATGAACCAGTCTCTGCACTAGATGTCTCTATTCAGGCACAGGTTTTAAACCTCCTAATGGAATTACAAGATGAGATGGGTTTAACTTATCTCTTTATCTCTCACGATCTACATGTAGTTAATCATATTAGCGATGATATCTTAGTTATGTACCTTGGAAAAATCGTTGAGTACGGACCAAGAGAAAAAGTCTTCGATAACTCTCTACACCCTTACACTAAAGCTCTTATTGCAAGTTCTCCTTCGGTGTCAAAAGACAAGAACGATCATGAGCCTATTTCTGGAGAACTTCCTTCTCCACTGGATCCTCCTACTGGTTGTGCTTTTCATAAACGTTGTCCAATAGCGACAGAGAAGTGTGCTATAGAAACTCCTGAGCTTCGTGAAGTTGACGGAAGAAGAGTTGCTTGTTTTCTAGTCTAATTATTAAACACCCCCCTATAAAAATTACACAGCGGTGCTTCCCGGCACCGTAAAAGAGTATCATTCCGGCACCAGAAATATCTGGGGCCATTTTCTCAATCTATAAACCATAGAATTCACAGATTATGAGTTGGCATTGATGTGGCATAGTCACCTGTAACAAGCAAATTCATAAAGGAGAGAGAAAATGAAAAGTAATTCGACTATGATTAATGCTTTATTAAAAAGAGAAACTCTAGTGATGGCACTAATGCTATTTTCACTAACTTCAATTAACGCTTTAGCAGTAGAGAGCTCACTAATTACTATTACTAATGATGAGACGCCTACTATTTTTAAAATGGTCATTGATACTGACGAGAACTCAGATATTAAGAAATTCTATAAAGATACTTATGACAATAAAGTACGTGTATCAAGAGAGCTCATTCCACTCAATAAGATTATTGACGGAGTGAATCTTGAAAAAAGAGATAAGTATGAAATTGTAAATTTAAAGAGTGATAACTTTGCTGCTCATAATGGCGGGAACTTAGAGCTCGATACTCTTTACAATGGAGCTAAAGGTACGAGAAAGAGTTATGAGTTAGAGATCGACCGTGTTGGTGATAACTGGGAAGTTCTAAAAGATGGAAAGAAAGTTCACGTACTTCACCTTAAATCGAATAAAGTATTTCTACTTGGAACAGTTGGAATTAAAGATATTGAGGTTAAGAAGTGAATTTCGGAGAAATTCTTTCAAACAGGGTAGTTTTTAAAACTACCCTTATTTATCTTACTCTAGTCGCATCAGTTATTGTTAATAGTGAGCTAACACTCACTAAGCGACTTCTAGCGCTGATTCACTTACAATTGAAATCTTAGAGATCTCTTCGCGCAGTCCTTCTTCCGCTAACGAAACCATTCTTCCGAAAACTTCAGCGGCGCCTTCGTTTCTATTTACAAAGGAAATTTCAGAGTAAGGAATAAAGAAGTAGTATTCACTTCCGTTACTATAATCAGCATTATTTAAGTTTCCACTATTTCTAAAACTACTTCCTTTAATATGCATATAATCATTGGCCTCTTCATGATTGGCATCAAAGTTCTTTAGACAATTAAACGTCTTACTACTTTTAAATGATTTTAAATTTATTTTAATACTTATATTTTCAGAGTTCTTCACTTTGCTAAAAGAGTGACCGTCAATAGAGAGAATTAGTCCTCTATTAGAAAATTGAGTTATTTTTGTCTTAATACTATTAAGTGGAGAATGATTGACTTCAGCAATTAACTCAATATTAGCAGATAATCTAAACTCTCTAAGAGGAAAGTATCCAGTTAAAAGTTTTCGGTAAACAAAGAAGCTATAAGTGGACTTGTCCATCCAGCGCATTGAAGTTAGAGAAATATATGGTCCCGCTTCATGATGAAGAGAAACAAGTGTGTCTTTTTGAATATCGTGCCAAGTGGCCTTAAGTCTAGGATCAAGATAAGCTTCATAGAGTTCATAGAGATTTGATTTAACAGATTTAAGATTTCTCTGAAACCAAACGCTCTTTGTCTTTAGGGACTCCAAAGTATTATCAATGAAGTCAATTTGATCGACTCCCTTACCTAATAGATCTTTTTGAATTTTACATGTTTCACGCCAATTGGCCCAATGAAAGAATAACTCACCATTCGAACTGATTTTATAATTATCTTTAAAAGTATTCGAATGAATATATTCAACTAATTTCATAGGACCCACTTTGTTCATGCTTTTGAAGTTTCTACTAAATACTACTATAGAGGAGCCAGTAATCATTGGTAGTAAATTATGGTTAAGATTTGTCATATCTATAATTACGAATAGTTGAGTAAAGAAAACAATAGATTTCTCTTGGCCAAGAAATCTGGGAAATTGCCAACTTTCTCTGCGTTTAAAGACAATTTATTCCCCTCAGTACTCAAATCGACAGTGGTTTAAAATAGCGATATTATAGAGTAATGACGGCTTTTGATGCTTTAAAACAAAATTCACTCAGTTTTCAACTTCTTCCAATTTCAATTAGAGAGTTATTTTTTCTAACTGAAACTCCATGCGATATATTTGGAAAGTCAGATGGGCTTTATAAACTCATTCTCAGAAAACATTCTTTTATAAACGGACAAGTTCTAAAAGACCTTATCGCCAAAAGTCACTCTACTATTTTTGTCCATCAAGATACGAGAAAGAACTTAATTGACCTTCAACAGAATAATTTAAGAAATGTAACGAGATCACTTTCAATTGGAGACCCTGTAGAAAAAGGAAGAAAGCAAATTGGCCTTCTCACTTTGAATATGAATTACCTCTACAATGACCCTACAAATGACGACACACTAAATTTACAATATCAATCTGTAAAAAATCTCTGTGCTTTTCTCTATGAGAGACCTGAGATACATGAAAAGCTTTATAAAGAATTCATTAAGCAAAAACATCACTTTGTATTCGCTCAACCACTTCTTGCTTCCCTCTTTCTCATTGGTGTTTTAAAGCAGAGTCATGTCTACAGTTTTAAAGAAGTTGAATCACTCTTTTTAACTAGTTACTTTAAAGATATTGGAATGAGCGTTATCCCCCTGGAGAAGTATGATCAAATAACTCTCTCGGATGAAGATTCTGAACTCCTGCGCTCACATCCCACAATTAGTATTCAAATTCTGCAAGGAAGAATAAAGCTCTCACCTGCACATATGGCAGTAATTGAGAACCATCATCTCTTCTCACTCTTAACCAATGACCTTCATGTTCCTGACACCTCTAGACTTGATGAGAAGAGCGTCAAGATGATTAGTGGCTTTGAGACGATGATTGTTTCTATAACTGATGTTATTGCTGCTATGATTACACCAAGACCTTACCGAAATGCTACGAGTCTCTTCGACTCATTAGACCTAGTCAAAGCACTCATTAGCGATGACTACCCTACCGAGTTTAGGCTTATCGTGACATATTTTAAAAGTGTCTTCTTTAGAAACTCTTAAAGTAACCGACCGTTTTAATCTAACGCTCTGAAATTATTTACTTTTTTCTTTTACAATTCGTTTTCAGTATTCCATCATAAAGTATGGGGAAAATTTTGCACGGACCGCTGATTTTCTTCCACTGCTCATAAGAAATTTACGTTTTTCGTTCTAGGGAGGGAACATGGCGTCGTATCAAGAAATAAGTCCTGTCACAGGGATCATTGACGAATGCCAAGTCGTTATCGACTTTGGTGAACACGAAGGAAAATCAGTATTAGAAGTTGCTGATGAAATGCCTGAATTCTATGATTTTCTTATCGAAAGTCGTGAGAAAGGATCATGCATGATTCGTAGATCGAAAGACAAGTGTTTTAGACTTTACGTCAACTCAACACTTCAGTAATTTCCTAGCTAGAGAGCTCGATTGAAATTGACCCCGATTCAATTGGGGTCAATTCAAAATAACTAATCCCCTAAAACTAATCCCCTACCCCGTGGATCTGAAACTCCATGAAGATTTCCATTTTCAAACGAAATGGCCTGAACTCTACAACCAAGCTTTTTATATTCTATTTCGTGTTCCATTCTCTTTAGTTCTTTAATAGTTCTTGCAGGTAGCCCACTCTCTTCTACATAGAGAATATTTGGCTTCCACTGGTGATGAACTCTCGTTGCTGCGATAGATTCATAGAGAGGCATACCGTGGTCAATATAATTCATTATCGTTTGTACTACACAAGTAAGTATTCTTGTTCCAGAAGGTGAACCAAGCCCTAGAACCGCCTTTCCATCTCTTGTTACAATCGTTGGTGACATTGAACTAAGCGGCCTCTTCTCCGGTTGAACTAGATTCTTCTCTCCACCTACAGCACCAAATAAATTATTGGCCCCCGGCTTTGTCGCAAAGTCATCCATTTCATTATTTAAGAGAATTCCCGTACCAGGAACAACAACTCCTGAACCTAAGTACCCATTTAAAGTTTGTGTTGAAACAAAGACATTCCCCTCTCCGTCTGCAATAGTGAAGTGAGTAGTTTCAGGAGACTCGTGTTTTTGCACAAGCTCACTATCGTTCTTTGCTTCAAACTTAGATGGCTCATTCATATTAGACCAAAGAGAATTTAGCGCCTTATTTTCAGGTATAGAAAAGCGAACATCATCTGCATACTTCTTAGAAGTCAGACCTCTAACTGGGACGTATGTAAAATCTGTATCCCCTAAGTAATTCGCTCTATCAGAAAAAGCTGCCTGCATTGCTGAGGCCCTTAAGTGAACAGTCTTTGAGTGCTGAAGACCATATGTTTTAAGGTCATCATTTCTAAGAATATTTAAAATTTCAATAATATGAACTCCACCTGAACTAGGAGGACTCATCGAGAAGACCTCATAACCTTTATAGTCTCCTCTAATTGGATCACGGTACTTAACATCATACTTATCTAGATCTCTTTGAGTCATTAGTCCGTTTAATCTTCTATGTTCTTTGACAAGGGCCTTAGCAATACTTCCCTTATAGAAACCATCTCTTCCTTTCCTTGAAATTACTTCAAGTGTTCTTGCAAGATCACTTTGAATTAGAAGGTCTCCCTCTTTTAAAATCTCTCCATTTTTATTACAGAATATTTCACAAGTGGCCTTATACCTTTTAATAATATTTTCTCTCTTAGAAATTGCAAAAGCGAGTTCTGGATAAATCTTAAAACCATTTCTTGCAAGAGAGATAGCATCTTTCATTACAGTACCTAGTGGAAGCTTTCCATACTTCTTATGCAGCTCCAACATTCCGGCAACCATACCAGGTACACCAGCAGAAAAAATTCCATCTAGAGACATTCTTGAAATAACTTCACCTTTATCATCCAAGAACATTTTCTCATGAGCATTAAGTGGAGCTTTTTCTCTAAAGTCTACAGTTAGTGGGAAATCCTTATTTCTCTTTACGTCGTGAAAGAGAGCAAAACCTCCTCCCCCTATTCCTGTTGACTGTGGTCTCTCAACGGCGAGAACGAATGAAGCCGTTGTCGCAGCATCAATAATATTTCCACCACTCTTAAATATTTTATAAGCGGCCTTAGTAGCAAATGCTCCTTGAGTCGCAATATTGATATTCTTTGTAATTTTCTCATGATCTTCTTTTTTCTCACCTTTAGCGAGGTCTACATAGTGAATCTCCTTTTCATAAGGAATAGAAACTTTAAATGCAGAACAAGAGCTAAGAGCAACTAGACTGGCCAAAATATATATTTTCTTCATAGGTACCTCAAAAAAATTTAATGGGAATACTCTAACGAGTATGAAGAGAGCTGACTAGTAGAATCATAGATTTGACGTAAACACAGCTAGTTAACTAACTGCGACAAGAGCTAATAACTTCCCTAGATTCTAACAAGAGAAATCAAATACTCATCTAACACAATCCTAACAAAGCGAGCTCTAAATATTGCTATAAATTAATCAAGTATTTTTAAATTGGCTTAAGGAGCAACACAAAATGAAAAAGTTCATTTCACTTTTAATGGCATTACTAATTACAACAAATATTTATGCAGTCACAAAAGTAAACGGAGCAGGAGCAACATTTCCATATCCAATGTACTCAAAGTGGTTCTCAGAATATAACAAACTTAATAAGGATGTTCAGTTCAATTATCAATCAATTGGATCTGGTGGTGGTATCAGACAATTAATTAAGCAGACAGTAGACTTTGGTGCTTCTGATGCTCCTATGAAGGAAAAAGATAAGAAGAAAGCAGCTTGGCCAGTAAAGCATATCCCAACAATTCTTGGAGCAGTATCAATTGCCTTTAACTTAGAAATGAGTGGGACGCTAAAACTAGATGGTGCGACTCTTTCAGAGATCTTCATGGGTTCTATCTCAAAGTGGGATGATGAAAGAATTAAGAACTTAAACCCAGGACTTAAACTTCCAAATAAAGATATTCTAGTTGTTAGAAGAGCTGATGGTTCGGGAACAACTTCAATCTTCTCAGACTACCTCTCCACTGTTTCTAAGAAGTGGGAAGAGAAAGTTGGTAGAGGAAAGTCACTTAAGTGGCCAGTAGGTATTGGATCTAAAGGTAATGAAGGTGTAACTGCAACAATCAAGCAAACAGATGGTGCTATTGGTTACGTTGAACTTGCTTACGCTCTTAAAAATAACCTACCAACTGTAGCTCTAAAAAATAAAGCCGGTGAGTTTACAAAACCATCTGTAAAAGGTGTTTCTCTTTCAGCTGCGACATTAGATAAGAATGCGGCCGTTACAACTTCTATCGTAGATGCAGCAGGTAAAGGAGTTTATCCTATCTCAGCTTTTACTTACATTCTTCTTCCTGTGAAAAAAGAAGATGCACAATTAAAAGAAGTTAAAAAGTTCTTAAACTGGGCCCTTACAAAAGGTCAGTCGATGGCAGAAGAGCTTCACTACGCTCCACTTCCAAAGTCTCTTGCAACGAGAATGCTAAACGAAATTAAATAGGATTATTAGTGATTAGAGATACAGAAAATATTCAAAAGAATACTTTGAAAGATAATTTTTCAAGTATCTCTATATCTATTCAAAGTTCTAAGAAGAAGTTTCTTACTTATGGCGAACAAGATAAGTTCGCCTACTTACTTATAAAAGCAATTGCGACTTTAGTAATTATTCTTCTGCTCGGAATGATTCTCATGCTAGTAAATGCAGCCATGCCGGCAATTAAAGAATTTGGTATTAGCTATGCGCTCACTGATAACTGGAATCCCGTTGAAGATGAGTTCGGAGCCCTTCCTTTTATCTTCGGTACACTTATTACTTCAGCTCTTGCAATACTTATAGCAGCTCCGATTAGCATTGCAGTCGCACTATTTATAAATGAAATACTACCAACCAAAATAGCAAAAACTATTTCACTATTTGTTGAAATGATTGCCGCCATTCCAAGTATTGTCTTTGGACTCTGGGGAATTTTTTACTTAGGACCCTTTGTTAAAGATATTCTAACACCTTTTCTAAAAGATAATTTTGGCTACCTCCCCTTCTTTCAAGGTGCGAGTTTTGGTATAGGAATATTAACTGCTGCAATAATTCTTGCTATAATGATTACTCCTACAATCACTTCAATCTGTAGAGAAGTTTTAAAAACTGTTCCTAAGATTCAAAAAGAAGCGGCTCTTGCTCTTGGAGCAACCCGCTTTGAAATGATAAAAATAGCCCTTCTAAAACCTTCATTTTCGGGTCTTATGGGTGGAGTTGTCCTAGGGCTTGGAAGGGCCCTTGGAGAAACCATGGCGGTAGCAATGGTTATTGGAAACTCTCCAACTATTACAGCATCACTTTTTTCTCCAGCCGCGACAATGGCCTCTGTTATTGCCAATGAATATGCGGAAGCTGATAGTGACCTTCATCTCTCGGCCCTCTGCTACATTGGTTTATTACTATTTCTTATTACCTTCATCATAAATGGACTGGCGAGAGCGATCGTTTGGAAGAAGCAAAGAAGCGGTAGGAGTAGATCATGAATTATTTAACTTGGAGAAAATTTAAAAATATTTTCTTTCATTCAATGCTCTATATTTCGTCATTGATTGTTCTTCTACCACTATTTCTCATTATTAGTTACGTTTTCAAAATGGGAGCCTCGTCTCTTAATCTTGACTTCTTTACTGCTCTTCCTAAACCCGTTGGAGAAGTAGGAGGAGGAATGAGGCATGCGATACTTGGAACACTCTACTTAGTTGCTATCGGAAGCCTAATATCTATTCCAACAGGACTTCTCTGTGGAATTTATCTAAGTGAATTTGGAAAGGGTAAGACAGCGGCACTCCTTCGCTTCTCTATCGATATGCTTACAGGTGTTCCATCAATTATCATTGGAATCTTTTCTTATATTCTTATCGTTGTTCCCTTTAAAAGCTTTTCAGCAATTGCCGGCGGAGTCGCTCTTAGCATAATTATTCTCCCTATTGTCTGTCGATCAACAGAAGAGATCTTAAAACTTATCCCAAACCATATTAGAGAGGCCGGTCTTGCTCTTGGACTTCCAAGATGGCGAGTTATTTTAAATATTGTAGTAAGAGGAAACTTATCCTCACTAATTACAGGGGTAATGCTAGCAATCTCACGAGCAGCGGGCGAAACAGCTCCTCTACTCTTTACAGCATTTGGAAATATGTATCTAAGCTACAGAATTGATGAACCAATGGCATCTCTACCTGTACAAATATATCAATACGCGATCTCCCCTTTTGATGACTGGAGAAGACAGGCGTGGGCGGGAGCCTTCGTTCTAATAATACTTGTCCTCGGGATTAATCTTATCGCCAGGCTTTTAGTAAAGATCGGGAGCTTGAGAAATTTAATAAGCAGAGGTTCTAAATGAAGAGTGATATTATCTTAGAAGTTAAAAATCTTAACGTATGGTATGAAGATTTTCATGCGGTGAAAGGAATTTCTGTAGACTACCCAGAAAAGTCTATCTCAGCAATTATTGGCCCTTCAGGCTGTGGAAAGTCCACATTTCTAAGATGCTTAAATAGAATCTATGAGGAAGTCCCTGGAGCAAAAGCAACAGGCGAAATCATTCTAGAAGGTAGAAATATTCTTGAAAAGAGTGTTGATCCTGTAGAGCTTCGAAAGCACGTTGGAATGGTCTTTCAAAAACCAAATCCATTTCCGGCCATGAGTATTTTAGATAATGTGACGATTGGTCTTAGACTCCAAGGAGTTAAGGATAAATCTTTCCTTATGAGTGTCGCTGAACAATGCCTTAGAAAAGCTGCTCTTTGGAACGAAGTAAAAGATAAGCTTCATAAACTTGGAACAAGTCTCTCAGGAGGACAGCAGCAGAGACTCTGTATCGCTAGAGCGTTGGCAGTGAATCCTTCCGTCTTACTTATGGATGAGCCGACTTCTGCTCTAGACCCAATAGCCTCAGCAAAAATTGAAGAGCTTATGAGTGAGTTAAAGAAAGAATTTACAGTAATTGTTGTGACTCACAATATGCAACAAGCCGCAAGAATCGCAGACTATACAAGCTTCTTTGTCTTAGGTGATTTAATTGAACATGGACTTAGTTCAGATATCTTCACTACCCCTAAAGTAAAGAAAACCGAAGATTATATTACTGGAAGATTTGGATAAAAGGATAACTATGGAAATCTCAAGTGCAGATTTAAGAGAAATGATTTTAAAAATGGCAACATCAGTTGAGTCTATTGTCGATAACTCTTCAAAGCAAGAAGTCACAATTAATGAAATATTCATTTATGAGAATGAAGTGAATAAATTTCATACAGATATTGATGACCTTGTCTTTAAATACATTGCTCTAAAAACTCCTGCCGCAACTGACCTTCGAATAGCTCTCTCTGTGATGAAAATAAATTCAGAACTAGAGCGTATTGCAGATCAAGCTGTGAATATAAAGAGAAGTATGAAGAAGCTCAGCAAGAGCTATGCACAGCTTGAAGCTTTAAATGATGAAGTGAAAATGATGCTTAGAAATAGTATCGATGCCTTCGTGAAACTTGACTCAAAACTAGCGACAGATGTTATCCAACATGATCAGGAAGTAAATGAGCTGTACCGAGACATTATGAGAGACTTCATTAAGAAGATGAAGTCCGAGACAGTTAATTTTGATGAAGGATTTGCCGTTATACGTGTTGCAAAATGTCTTGAGCGAATTGGAGATCAAACTACTAATATTGCAGAAGATGTTATATTTTTAGAAACTGGTGCAGACATTAGGCATAATGCTGATGTAAAATTTGGACGTAGAAAAGAAGATAAAGTCATCATAAAGGGACAAGAGGAATAGAGATGTCTAAGAATCATATTTTAGTAGTCGAAGATGAAAGAGATATTTCAGACCTATTAAAACTTCAACTTCAGTCAATGGATTTTCAAGTCACCGTTATTGAGGATGGAACAGAAGCTCTTGAATTTATCCAATCCTCCCCTAGCGAAAGAGAAAACAGCTCTCCAATTGATCTCTACATATTAGATAGAATGTTACCCGGAACAAATGGGTTAGAGATTTGCAAATTTCTTAGACTCTATAAGAAAACGAAAGAGAGACCAATCCTCATGGTTACTGCACTCACAAAGCCAGAGAGTATTATCGAAGGGCTAGACGCCGGGGCCGACGATTACATCAACAAACCTTTTGATATAAATATTCTAAGTGCGCGAGTCAGATCTCTTCTTAGAAGATCTAAACAAATGGAGATGTCAAAAGAAATAAGTGAAGAGATTATCTCCTTAGGTCCTGTAAGTCTTGACAAGAGTCAGTGTAAAGTAAGTATTGATGGAAGTGATCTAGACTTAACCTTAAGTGAATATAAGCTAATGGTTGCCTTCTTACATCAGCCTGGAAAAGTTCTGACAAGAAATCAGTTAGTAGAGTTTATTCAAGACGGACCCGTTCACGTTACAGATAGAACAATTGATACACACGTCTTTGGTCTTAGAAAAAAGCTTGGAGAACACTCAGAACTTATTGAGACAATTCGAGGAATTGGATATAGAGTAAAAAGTTATGTCTGAAAGTGGAATTAAGAAATTTATTAATTCTGTCCCATGGCGCTTCTTTAAAAGAATTGCCCTATCACAAATTATTCTTACAACAATTATTATTATAGTTACCGCTTTTTCTGCCAGATATTTTTTAAAGGTCTACATTACGAACCAGTCAGTAAATCAAGTAGTCGAATCTTTAGAGCTTATTAAACACTCTATTACTACTCAAAAGATAGACCCTGTAGCATGGTGTAAATCACTAAGACTAGATTGGTCTACCAGATACACCCTAATAGATATGAAGGGAAATGTTGTCTGCGATAATTACTTAAACGCAAAGAAGCTAGATAATCACCTCTACAGACCAGAAGTTCGAGATGCAATTCAACTAGGTCTTGGAACTTCAAAGAGATTTAGTGAAAGTGCTGATATAGATATGATCTATGGTGCGATGACTTTTAAAGCTCTTGGAAAGAGCTACATCATTAGGCAAGCTGTCCCTCTTAGACAGGTTGCTCTTGCAATGAAGAAGCTTGATAAATCCATTATCATCTTCTTTATTCCACTGCTAGTGCTCACCTCTCTACTTAGTTTATGGACCTCTCTACAAGTCTCATTTCCACTGCGCTCTTTAATTAGAAAGATTTCCAACTTAGAAAATTTAAAAACAGGTCAAAATAATCTAGACACCGCAATTCCATTAGATGATGAGTGGCACTTTGTCGAAAGAACTCTAGACAGAGCAGAAGTAGAACTTGCCAACTATATAAAAGAGCTGCAAATAGAAAATAAGAAGTTTTCAATCCTCATGGAAAGTAACTCCGATGCGATTTTGGCCATTGATACGAATGAGAATATTCTCTTCATTAATCAGCGTTTCTACAAGAACTTCTTCACTGAGGATAGGACTAGAGAAATTAAAGAAATGAAAGGCCTAAAGCTAGTCGAAATTTCAAGAAAGCGAGAAGTACACGAACTTCTACGGGAAGTTTTAAAGGACAAGACCAGTATAAAAGCTAGAAATATTGAAATAGAGATGGCCGGAAGATCTGAGAAAGGCTGGTTCGATATTACAACTAGCCCTCTTATTTCCAATGATGGAAAAATTCTGGGTGCAATCTGTAATTTTAGAAATATCTCTCATAAGAAACTTGCCGAACAAATGCGTGAAGACTTTGTTACAAATGTCTCTCATGAAGTTAGAACGCCCCTAACGGCAATGAAGGGCTATGTTCAAATTCTTCAAGGAATAAAGGATATATCAGACAACGCTATTGTAAAAGAGGCCCTAAGTAAAATTGAGCATAACTCTAATAGACTAGCGATTCTCTTTCAAGAAATCCTAAACTTATCTCTTATTGAATCTAAACATAAGTTAGAACTGAATAAGACTTCTACAGAGGAATTAACACAGACAGTTCTAATGAATTTGAAACAGGTTCATGCAGATAAGAAGCAACTCATAGAGTGTACTTTTAATGCTCAAAATGTCGTCATTGATGCTGGCTTAATTGAACAAGTTCTTACCAATCTCATTGATAATTCCTATAAGTATGGAAAGAGTGACGGAAAAATTCTAATAAGATGGGAGGCCCTAGAGAATTCATTTGAATTATACGTTGAAGATGACGGCCCGGGGATTGATCCGATTCATCAAAAGAGAGTCTTTGAGCGCTTCTACCGAGTTGATTCAAGTAGATCTAGAAATCTTGGTGGTACCGGTCTAGGATTAAGTATCGTCAAACACATTGTTCAAAAACATAAAGGTTCTATCTCTGTTTTCTCCAACGATTTTGGAGGTGTAAGTTTTAAAATAACTATCCCTTTGGGGTCTTTAGGATAAGGCCCCTTGGCTTCATAGATAATTACTCTACTTTGTCGAGATCATTAAAATCATTAAAAAGTCTTCTCTTCTTTTCTAAGTGAACAATTTCCTTATTACTTGATAGACAAACTGAATGGAAATTATGAGACATAATCTCTTCTAACTCACTATCTTTAACCGCGAGGTCATCTACTAAAGTAGTAAATGCCCAAAGCCCTTTAAGGTTAATTTGCTGATTATGTTTTTGGAAAACTAGAGCTGGCATTGAACTAACTTTCTCAAGTTGTGACACCTCAAAGTTTTCCATGAAAATACTAGTCGACGAGAGATAAAGCTCACAGTTTTGCTCATTATCTTGAACTCTATAAACTTCTCCAAATGATTTCGCACATATACATAGAAATATCAATAATACTAAAGCTCTCACGCTAACTCCTTTTTCTAAGAAATATAGCAATTTTAGAGCTCTATCAGAGTGTTATTGTAAAAAAGAAAAGGGCCGTATAGATATTTGACATTAAAGTCGCCCTCCCAGCGAGAGAGACACTGAGAGGGAGACAGAGAGTAATGAGCACTCTTAGTACGAAACAAGGGTCATTAACCCTAGGCTATTGAAGTTAATGAAGATTAGGATGTTTCCTATGTAATCTCTGCTCATACTTTATTTTTCTAGGCAAAGAACTCTTCATTTTTCGAAAAACTTTGAGAACAGAAGCGTAGGCATTCCCGGCCTTCCCTTCCATTTTGAAGATTTTTCCACTGGCCTTAAATCGAACCACGGCCTTATAAAGACCCCCTTCTCTGGAAATATTCCAATTTATATTTGAAAACTTTTCCTTATTCTGTGAGAAGTGCTTCATCTTATCTTCAACAAATTCGTTTAAAGAGTTTGACTTGTCTACATGTTGATAACTAACTTGCATCTAAAACCTCCGATGTTTAATAAGTTTATTACTTATCTAAGAATCATATTACTCTCTTCAAACGAAAAGCTGTTTAGATGTAGTCATAATTTTGTAAAGTTTGAGTAAATTTAGGCCGACTTTTTTGCTTTTTAGTGAAATGACACACCCCTTTCTCTTATATATTTGCAAAAAATTACCAACTTTAAGAGAATATAAGCAATGTTTTTATTTTAAGGAGAATTAATGAGAGTTATTGATTATATAGAACAAGGTGGAGTCATTATGTACATACTACTTGCCTTAAATATTGTTGGATTTGCAATTATGCTTTCAAAATTCTTTATACTTACTAAAGAGTCAAAGAGGTCGAACCAAGTTGCTGCTGAACTTAGTGAGAAAGTAAAAACTACGACTAAAGATGGTGATACAAATACTATTATTGAAATCGCAAAACAAGAATTAGCAACTCATATTTCAGGATTAGAGAAAGGTTTAAATACCGTAAAGATCATTGCTTCAATATCACCTCTTCTTGGACTACTTGGAACTGTTATCGGAGTTCTCGTGGCCTTTAAAGTCATGTCACAAACGGGACTGAATAACCCTGCTTCTTTTGCACAAGGAATATCAATGGCACTTATCACAACTGTTGGTGGTATGATCGTTGCTATCCCTCACTATATTGGACACAACTACCTTATTGGTATGGTTGATCAATTTGAAACGAGATTAGAGAAAGAATTACTTTCAGACGTTTTATAAGGAGGCTTCATGAAGAAAAGATCTAGAGAAGCGGCTGCTCCCGATATTACTCCAATGATTGACGTTGTCTTTCTCCTTCTTATTTTCTTTATGGTTTCGACTGTATTTAAGAAAGATGAAATGGCACTCTTACTTAATCTTCCAAAAACAGAGAAAGGTGAAAGTGCTCAAAGAGAGCAAAAGACAATTTATATCGAGCTTTCAAAAACAGAGATTGCTTATAATGGGACAAAGACAACCTTAGAGTCTTTAGAGGATACTTTAAAAGGAGTTACCAAAAAGACTATGCCAATTGATCTTAGGATTGATAAAGACGTTAAATACGACCGTGTAGTCCTTCTCATTGGGAAACTTAAGAAGTACGAACTCACCAATGTTTCACTTATTACAGATGAGTAAGATAGAGATTCATTAAATCGTTAGAAGTATTTCTCCAATCAAATTTTTGAACAAATTCATGGCCCTTTTGGGCCATTTCTCTTTGTAAATTCTCATCCTTTAAAATTTCAAGCATTGCATTTGATATTTCCTTAACAGAATAAGGATCCACATACCTAGTTGCTGGGCCACCAGACTCAGGAAAACATCCTCCCACACTTGTAATAACAGGAGTCTTTGAAAAGAGCGCCTCTATAATTGGTATTCCAAAACCTTCATAGAAAGATGGGAAGACAAAGAGTTTTGCTAATTGAAAAATAGCAGGAATATCATCATTTATGACATCATCTAAAATTCTTATTCTCTTATTCAATTTATTTTCGTTAATATAATTAATTACATCACTTTTATACTTCTTGCCTCTACCTATAAGAATAAGATCTTCATCAATCTCTTTATAAATTTCTTTAAAAGCCTTAACTATCCCAAGGGTATTCTTATTCTCTTCCATTGTAGCTATATGAAAAATAAAAGGCTTTTCTAAAGAGTACTTCTCACTCACTTTACCTAGCTCTACATCTGACTTATCGTGATAGAAGTCAGGAGAGCAGCTCTGATAAATCACATGGATTTTTTCTTCAGGAACTTTTAAGTACTCAACAATATCAGCTTGGGTTTGCTCACAGATAGCAATTACGATGTCACTTACCTTACAGCTATACATAAATTTTCGGTGGTATATTTGCCTATCTACAAAGGAAAAGAATTGCGGAAATTTTAAGTAAAGTAAGTCGTGAATCGTTACAACTTTTAAAGTATTTAACTGGCTAATTCCTGGCGGTAATTCATGACTTAATCCATGGTAAACGTCGAGGTGCTTATTTTCGAGTTCGCTTTTTAAGAGAAGACTTCTCCAAATACTTGGGAAGTTCTTTGAGATTAACCCTTGGGGAGAGATAATTTCGCAACTTGAGCTTAGATCTTTCGACCAATTAATGAGTTCTTGATTCTTGGCTTCAGGAGAAAAGAGAAGGTATTCATTCTCTTTATAATACTCATCTAAACTCTTAATGAGAGTACGACTATAATTTCCGAGTCCTCTTAAATTATGGAGAGCTCTCTTCCCATCAAAACCTATTTTCATTCAGCTATTCTAACTTAGAAAGTTCCGGTTGCCTAGCTTTCACTAGGAATGATTAGACTCTGCCCTTTATAAATTCGATGACCTCTAAGATTATTTGCGACAACAATTCTCTTTATAGAAGTATTAAATTTTCTAGCAATTTCTGTTAGATTATCCCCTCTTCTAACTTTATAACGACTCACATTAATAGGGATTGAAAGACGTTGCCCAATCATAATCTTGCTCGACCTTAATTTATTTACTCTCTTAATTTTCTTTACAGGTAGCCCAAATTTTCTAGAGATTTCAATTAAGTTATCCCCTCTCTTAACTTTATAGACAGAACTTACACTGCGACTAACAGACTGAGTAACACTTCGACTTGCAACTGTTGGTTTTCTCGCAAAACTTAAATTTGCAAATCGTCCTTCATACCCTTTTGGCAAAAGTAATTTAAAAGGACTTCTTCTAGTTACAGCTACCCAATCATTTTTTACTTCTGGATTTAATATTCTCATTTTACTAAGACTAATATTTAAAGATTTAGAGACCTTTGAAATTGAAAATGATTTTCTTGCTTCAACTTCATCAACATTTAAGTAGACAGAAGAGTCCACACTCTTTGTTTTAAGTCCGTACTTTTTACGGTTTTCATACAAATACTTAGCCGCTGCAACTTTTGGAACATAATTAATTGTTTCTCTTGGAATTAACTTCTTCTTTACAAGTTCTCTATAATCTCTTGTATTACCTCTTCTGATTGCGTTAATGATTCTATATTCTCCGGCATTATAAGCGCAGAGAGCTAATTCCCAACTTCCAAATATATTATAGAGGTCTTTAAAGTAATTAGCTGCTGCATGTGAAGCTTTGTAGATATTTCTTCTCTCATCTAAATATCGATCAATTTTTAATCCATACCTCTTCCCTGTTCCCTTAATAAATTGCCAAGGACCAACAGCAGATGCATGAGATCTGATATGCGTATTATAACCAGACTCTATTAAACCTACATAGAATAGATCTGCAGGTAGCTTATGTTCCTCTAAAACACTTTTAACGATCTCTTCAAATTTAACACCATTACTCATATGCCTTTGGAAACGTGCCTTCTCTCTTTTTGAAAAGTATTTTTTCCAAAATTTATAGTGCTTCTCTTTATATCTAAGATTAAGAGCATCTTTATCTCTTGTTTGGACCGTCGCTGGAAATATTTTTTCTAGAAATGATTTCTTCTCTTCAATTGGGTCAGTTGTCTGCACAACTTTGACCTCTTCCTCTTTTCTACTAGGTGTTGTATCAATCTTCACACTCTCGTAAGTCTTATTAGAAGTCAGAGCTGCAATACTCTTTGGAGAACTATTCTTCTTCCTCCCCATCAGAGGACCGATGTGAGAACAGCTAGAAGTAATAAGAAGTAGGAGTAAAATGCTCAGTTTTTTCACGATAACAGATCCTTGAAATATTGAAGAGTATTACCATTCTACATAAGGATCTAAAAAAATTAAACGCGGAAAGAATTTTGGTTAAAAACCTGGATTGATTTTTATAAGAAAATCAAATTTTGTTTTCAGTCTTAAATTTGCTTTTGGAACGGCATCGACCTTAAGCCTTATGTCGATTGAAAAAGTTCTGTTATTCTTTAATATTTCCTTCACTCTTCCATTGTCAATTTGCATTTTAAAACATTTAAAATCGCAATCATCTTCAATTTTAGAGTCTCTCTGATAGCTAAATAAAATAGCTGACTGCTTTCCATCGTACACGGGGTTTGGAGTCTCTGTATCAGTATATACAGGCTTAACGGAAGCAATTGAAGCTGGTAATTGGTTTACAATTAAATAAACATCAAGTGATTGAACAAAGCTCAAATCAACAGCAGTACTTGTTGTTTCTGTAACTTTACCATCGGCCTTAACCCCGTCAACAACGACTTCAGAGGTATCTACTAACCTAACCTCTGCGCCAGTGAATTCAATTTCTTTTAAAATATCAAAGTCAATATCATCAAGCTCTGGAAACTCATAAGTCATAGCATCGAGCTGAATATAAGAACCATTTCCTTCTTGAAGTTCGATATCCGCGAAGCTTGCAATTAAGCGCTGTAGAATATCTCCTACATCTCCGCCAATTCCGCGAACTTCTCCCCCAAAAGCATCTACATTGATATCATCGACATCATACGAAAGCTCAACAGCATTATCTTCTAATTGAGACTCAAGAGTCTCAATCCCAAATGCGGGAGTAATCTTCTCTTTTGAGCAGCTAATGCTAACTAAGATAATAAGTAGAATGAGTCCTATATTTTTCATAAATCTCCATCTTGAATGCTATGCGTTATACCTCTTCTGAAAAATATTATCAAGATTTATGAATAAATTTCATTCATGAAAAATATCAATAAAAATAGTAACTTAACAGTCTTATACTTTTTTCACAGTCACTATTATTTAAATGAAATTAGACTACAATAACACCATGCAACAAACCATAAGAACGACAATTATAGCCACTGCTCTCTCCTTTTCAATTGGAAACGCAATTGGCGCAAGCTACGACACCCTTCCAAAAGGAGTTAGGCTCGGTGGTTATCGCCATGTTCTTACTGATGGTATTAATTCAGACTACGGCTCTAGTACAACTGAAAGTAAATACGCTTTAAGAGAAAGTCTCGATGCGAAGAACCTTGAATCTATAAATGAGGCCACTAAAGAATATTTCAAACAATTAAAAAGCATTAATTCTGCGGCCTATGACGACTTCACTTTTGGTGAGTACTCTGCCGATGCTGAAGGAAGAGTTTCAGTAAATGGATTTGGTCTCGGCTGGGGTATTACTAATAAACTAACGGCTTACTTCTCTGTTCCTATATACAATGCAAATGTAAAATTAAATATTTCAAGAACAAAAGGTAATAATCATCAAGCGACTATCAATCAGCTTAATCAAAATGGAACTTTAACTGCTGAACAAAAAGTTGTTAGAGATATCACTGCTCAGCTTCCAGATGCTAAAGAAGAGTTACTTCAATCAATCATTGTTAATTACTATCAATATAAGCCAATTGGAAACTGGGAGGCACAAGGCCTTGGAGACACAGAAATTGGTGTTATTTACAAAGTTTTAGAAAAAGAAACTTATGGAGCAGCCATTGCCGGTGGTCTTGTTCTACCAACAGGTAGAGTTGATGATCCTGATATTCTTCAAGATATTTCATTTGGAGACGGACAATCGGATATTTTTGCAGAGGCCTTCCTAGGAAAGAGTTTTTTCAAGAGAAAGTTAGATCTAGATTTAAACTTTCGCTACACTTATCAAATGTCTAGCGAGAAGAGACTTAGAGTCCCTGAGAGTTATGACTTTCCCCTGTCTAGAAAAACTGATAATTTCTCAGAAAAACTTGGAAATAAAATTAATATTTCATTTGGGCCAACTTATCATATTACACATTGGGCATCTGTATCTGCAACTTACGGGGTAGAAAATCAAGGTGTCTCAAAGTATGAGTCAAAGAACACGGAAGCAAATCAAATCTTGGCCCATAATACAAATAGTGAATCACACAATATTCGAGTCGCAGCAAATTTCAGTACAGTCTCACTCTATCAAATGCAGAAATTTGTTATGCCACTATCTGTATCTCTAAGAGCACAGAAAAAGATTGCAGGAAGAAATACTCCGAAACATTCGCAGTATGAATTAGACTTTAAATTCTTCTTCTAATGTAAGTGAGACAGAAAAATAAGTCCTGAGTCTTCGTAGAGATAATTATATGGATCTTTCTCTAGCAATAGAAAACCATCTAAGTCTAAGTAGTCCACTCCATAAGCAATATTCATGGCAGAGTTTATCCCTAGAGAAGTTTCAACCATACAACCAACCATTGTTTTCATTCCCAGCTCTCTAGCCGCTCGCAACTGATTAAGAGCTTTGAAGTAACTTCCTGATTTCATCAATTTTATATTTACACCATGGAATTGATTAGCAAGATCTCGATTCACTTCACCATTAGTAATAGATTCATCAGCAATAATTTCAACAGGACTAATAGGTTTTAGTTTTAAATATTCCTCATGAGAGCTGCTTGTGAAAGGCTGTTCTAAGAATTCAATATTAAATTTCTTAAGCGGCCCCGTTAGGAGGTTCATTACTTCATCTGGATTACTCCATCCTTCGTTAGCATCAATTCGAAGAGGACCGTCGTAATTCTTTTGAACTTCCTTTAAGAAATCAATATCGTTCTCTCCCCCAACCTTAAGCTTAAGAGCACTAAATCTTGTGAGCTTATTTGAACTAATGAAGTCTGCAACTTTTCCAGGGTCCATTATTGGAATAGAGAAAGATGTTCTAACTTTTGACAATGAATTGGCTCCAATTATTTGAGTCACGGACATTTCTGCAATGTGGGCCATATTGTGAATAAATGCAGACTCGATTCCAAACCTTAGTGAACTTGAAATATCTACCTTTTTAAATATTGGTTCAAGATCAGCGAGAGTTGAAATAGCATTAGGACAGATAGTTACAAACTTTTTAAATTCTTCTTTAATTGATTCGAGAGTTTCTCCATATCTAGAATTAAAGGCCACCTCTCCAAGACCTAGAACACTATTACTATTATACTCAACTATTAAGTTCTTCTTAACATCACAAGAGTTTCTCGAAATTGTCCAAGAAAAACGTAGAGGTAACTCAATTTCTTTAATTTTCCAAATACTCATAATGACAACTTTCCACTCTCAACTTAATATAGATAGTAATATTACTATTATCCCCTGTTTTACTATGAATTTAAAGCTTGAAGATTTGTCTCAGTACATTGTTGTCATTATTTTTATCTTGATTATCTTCAAAGTTCTTGGAAGTGGATTTATAACCTCACTTCATGAGCTATTTACAGGAAAGAAACAAGAGGATGACTTTGATATTGACTCTCTAATTAATAAGAAAAAGAACCAATTTAACCTATCTCCTACTCTCCAATCTCAATCATTAGAAGACACGAGCTTAAGAGCAAAGGTTCAAGCTCTAGAGTCAGATGACAAAGAAAAAATGATGGATCTTTTAAAATCTCTAGAATGGGGTGATATTGATTCAAAGTATATTAGAAATTCAAAAGAGCTTCTAGGTGATACTTCAAATACTCGCGGATTGAGCCATATCGTAAAGTTTTTCTTCGAGAGAACTTTAGAGGAAAATAAAGACAATCTTCTAAAGGTATGGACTAAAGTCTATGACAATAGTGTTCTCTGGACCAATCTATTAAACTCTTCAAAGAATATAGACGAGCAAAAAGCTCTCCTATCTTTTAAATACTCTAAGTTTTCTACAATATTGAACTTAGAAGAGCATAGTATTAGGACTGAATTAGAAAAACTCCTTCTCCCTGCTGAACTTCTCACTATTAAATTTATAGATAAAGAGTTTTCTGAGGTAGAGACTGAGGAAATATTTGAACAATATCAAGAAAAATTGAATCTTTTCAAAAGGTTGCGCCCAATCTCTCCGACAAGCAAGGAGAATACAAAGAAGTGGGCCCTAGAGGTACTAGAAGTTAGAGATCAAGATGTTGATGAAAAAGTGGTTAAAGAAGCCTATAAGAAAATCACATCTAAGATTCATCCCGATAAGTTTAGTTCGCTAAATTTATCAGATGATCAAATCTCTATTTTAAATAGTAATCTTGCAACCGTAAATAAGGCCTACGCACAACTAAAGAAATAGGTGTCGTATGAAAAAGAAAAGAGAACAACTCGTCAATCAATTACAAATTGAGTTAGTAAAAATTATAAGTGAGACAAATGGAATCTCTCTTAGCGATACCTTAGAACTTCTTCTTCAATCTATAAAAATGAAAGAGAATTCTTTAGTCGAAAAGTCTCTACTTGAATTTAATCACCTTTTAACAGGATTTCAAATTGATGAAGTTGATATCTCAACTCTTCTACTACACCCTGTAGGAGAAGCTCTCTTTGGATTCTTTAAATCTTTTCCAATTCCATACAACGAAGAACATATTCACTTAACAGGGTCTTTAAATGCAGAATTTATTTATCCAAGGCTCAAGAAACTACTTGAAGGGGATAATAAAGAGCTCTATGAAAAAAAGATTAAAGATGTCTACGGTGAAAACTCTATTCCCATTAACTCAATTGACGATGTAGATAATTTAATAAGATTGAAAGATGGTGAGCAGTTTGGAAAGTACCTCGAAATTCTCTATCTAGCAAAACTAGTTTTAGTAGACAGAAAGGCCCATGAAGACGCTGCTTATCACATGGCAGAAGAGCTTTATACGAAATACAATGTTGGTCAAATAAGATTAAAATTCACCCTATCTAGATCCACTTCAATAGAATCAGAAAAAGTTCCTGGTATTGAGGATATTACGGAAGAAGATGTTGTCCTTGGTCTCTTCGATGGTTTTAAGAAATTTCAAAAAGATAATTCATTTTTTAAATTCGTACTCTCTCCAAGTTTTAGAAAAGAGAACGATTTCTTTGATTCTGAAAATTATAAAACAAAGAAAGATCACTTTGAAGCGCAAGTGAATTCTCTATTAAATATTCTAGACAAGCATACATTCCTACGGGCCTATGTCTCAGAAGTAGACACTGTTGGTGATGAAAAAGAGTTGTATCGTAAGGTTCACTTTAAACAAATGAAATCAGGACTTAGAAGACTGCAGTACAATGGTTTTCAAATAAGATCACACCACGGAGAAACTTGGAAGACTTTAAAAAAGGGTGTGCAGTCCGTTGATAATGCGATGAATATTTGGCATATCGATACTCTTGAACACGGTCTCTCCCTAGGAATTAATCCTAACTTCTACTACCACTCCCTTATGCAAAGGGTTTTAGAGAAGAATCAAAAAGGAGAACCTCTAAAAGAAAATGGACAAGAATTTAATGAGATTCAAGATATGGAATGGCACGATGAATCAGTGAGGAATAAAATCCTTAAAGGTTCTATTCTTACTGACGACGAAATTATAAGTTTCACTAAGACAAAATTTCATACCGCAAGAGAAGTTGAACACTATCAACATGATGTTCTAAATAGAATGATTAATAAGCAGGTTTCACTTGTGGCACTGCCTTCTTCTAATTTAAAACTCACTGGTTGCTTCCCTGATTATAAAGATCATCCATTTTCATGGTGGGAAAAGAAAGGAGTAAAGTTAGGGGTTGGGACAGATAACTATATCACTCTTTCAACCAATTTTATTCAAGAGATGCTTATTCTCTTATTTTCAGATCCAGTGAACTTAAAAATTACAAAACTCTTAATGGTTTCAACAAAAGAGAAGAGACGACCTTATATTAGTCATCTGCTCTGGGAACTTAGAAAAGAAATTCTCAATAAGAAAGTTGACTAGAGATTTCTTTAGTCACTCTCTCGGGTGTAATATCAACCATGCATTTCTGCCAGGTATCTTGGGAACATGAGCCTCTCCCATCCTTTGTGCAAGGACGGCATGAAAGCTCCACTTCAAGTGTTTTAATATGCTTACCTGTTGCAAAACCAAACGCAGTTGGTCCCATCAAAGAGATTCCTTTGCGCCCTAAAATATCTGCTACATGAATAAGTCCTGTATCTGCACTGATTAAAAGTTTAGACTGATTGACTATATAGCAGCTCTCAATGAGGCTCAACTTTCCGGCCAAGTTAAAAACTCTCTCTGGTGCAACTGCCCTGATATCTTCACAGAATCTATCCCCAGGCCCACCTAGTATTGTAAAACTCTCATTCGGATTTAATTCAATTAACTTCTTCCAATGGGATATTGGCCAACGCTTCATTTCCCAAGCTGCAGAAGGAGCTATCACGATGGAGTTTTTTTCAAAATACTCACTTAGTTCTATATTTTGAAAGCTCCAGCTTTCAGGACTAAAGTCTAGAGCATCCTTAATACCCCATTGCCGAAGAGGACGAAGATAGCTAATAATACCTCTATAGGGATTATCAAAGAGGTTCTTTCTAAATGTAAAAAGCAGCAACCTCTTCATTCGCTCCTTACTTCTTCTTAAGAAGTTTGGAGGAAAGAGAAATAGTGAAATAACTCTAGAGCGAAGATTTGAGTGAGCATCGTAGACGTGAGAGTAATTCTCCCTCCTAAGTGCTAAAGCCAACCGAATTAGTCCGATAATCCCCTTCTCTTTTTCAAAACTCCAGATTTTATCCACACTCTTGTTTAGAAGTAAGAGCGAAGACATATCAGCGCGAGTCACCCAGTGAATTTCTCCTGGAATATTCTCTTTGACCTTATTCAGTACACTCATACACTGAACAATGTCTCCAAAGCTTGAAAATCTGATAATTAGGGTTTTATTCATCTCAATTATAATACCTGATTTTTTTTAATTTGCCCAAGAGTTGTATAAAGTCATATTATTGGTAAATACACATTAACCAGAGCTTTCTATGAAATATTTAATCTTTATTTTTATTCTCTCTTTCTCCATAAGTGCATCGGAAGAAAATGAGGTTATCGCTACCCTTTGGCAGGAACTAGGACATCCCCCAATTAGTAAAGAGCAGATTTCTCCGGTCCCTACCCCTATTGTAAGAAAACAAGAAGTGCCTGTAGAAAAAAAGAGAGAACTCTCCCCTGGGCAAAGAAAGCTAGAAGAAATAAAGGCCAGAAATAGGAAATTGATTCAACAAAAGAAAGTAGAGAGCCACGCTCCAAAGAATATATATGAAGAATATAGGCAAGGTCTTACAAATTTAAAAAAGACGACACAGAAAACGTTGGCCGATCAAAAACAGCAAATTGCAAAGACTAGGCTAAAATGGAAAAAATCTAGAGATAAATTTTTAAAGAATTTATCTCACTACAAAGAAAATACTTTTGAGATGCAGAGTGCTGCTGGTGCTAGTCGCTCAAATGCTGTCACACTGCTACCAAAGAATATTTCTCTCGAAAAAGGAAGGGACTACTTTGTCGTAAGAAATGCCTTTGATATTAGCGTTAAAGACCAGGGCCGACGACCTACATGTAGTGCCTTTGCTGGAGCTTCTGCCGTTGAAATTCTACTCAGGCAAAAGCAATCTGATATTGAAATTTCAGAACAATACCTCTACTGGGCATCAAAGCCCTATTGCCAGAAGTCTCCCTGTTCGCAGAAAGGAAGCTGGATAAGTTATGCCTATGACAATAGTATAAAATCTGCCAATTTAGATATACCAATTTCAAGAGACTGTCCTTATATTAGAGAATCCCTACCTGGAAATGAGACCCAAATTCCACTTGGAAGTACTTGCCAAAGAGGTGCCGTAAAAATAGAGAGCTATAAGAAAGTTAATTCATCTCAAGCTCTTCTAAATTCTCTTAACGCAAATACTCCTGTGATTATTGGAGTAAAGCTTTCTCCCAATTTTTACACAACAACAGGAATCATTACCTACCAAGATTCACTTGTTGGTGGTAAAATGGATGAGCATGCTAATGGACACGCTCTGCTTCTAATTGGACACATGAAACTACCAGAAAAGCTTAACTCAGAAGGTAGGATTTGTTATCTAACAGTTAATAGTTGGACTAAGGGCTGGGGGGCTGGTGGATATGGCTGCATCACAGAGAAATGGTTATCAATGTATAAGGTCAAGAATCCTTTTATGGCGCTGACAAAAATAAGGAGTTTATAAATGGCATTTAGCCTACAGAACTTTACAAGTCTAATAAAAGTAGCCGCTCAAAATAATGCTAGTGATGTTCATATCAGAAGCAATGAATCACCTAGCCTTAGAATAAGTAGTGAACTTATTCCTGTTCAATCAAAGCCATTTAGCACGAGCGATATAGAAGATATTATTAAAATAATTACAAAAGATAAGAAGTTTGAAATCGACCTAGATCATCTAACTGAACTTGATGGTGGAATGGAGATAGAATCGCTATGTAGAATACGCTACAATATTTTCAAATATAATGGTCTTTTTGGAATTGTTCTTAGACTTGTAAAACTTCAGATACCTACCATTGATCAATTGAACCTGCCAGCGGTCATTAAGAAAATATCAGAAACTCAGAGAGGACTTGTACTAGTCACTGGTGCGACTGGATCAGGAAAATCAACAACACTTACTGCAATGATTGACCATATGAATAGAACGAGATCGTCTCATATAGTCACTTTAGAAGACCCAATCGAATATATTCATAAGAATATAAAGTCGAGAGTTTCTCAAAGAGAGATCGGAACTGACACTCCAGACTTTTCAGTGGCCCTAAGGTCCGCCCTTAGACAAGATCCAGACATAATTCTCATTGGAGAAATGAGAGATGCCGAAACAATTTCTATCGCCTTAAAAGCTGCAGAAACTGGGCACCTTGTCCTCTCAACTGTTCACACTACGAATGCAATCTCAACACTAAGTCGAATTATTTCAATGTTTCCTCATGAAGAGCAAGATGAAATAAAGAAGAGACTTGCCACTTCATTAAAGGCCACAATCTCTCAAAGAATGTTAAAAGCAAATACAAAGTCAGGGATAGCCATTGCTCAAGAAATCATGCTTACGAGCCCAGGTATTCGAGAATGTATTCTTGGAGAAGAGCCTTTAAATAGAATCATCAATATTATTCAAGAAGGAAAAGGTCGATCAGGAACTGGTTCTCAAAGTTTTGATCAACATATTATGGACTTATATAATGATGATTATATAACAAAAGAAACGGCCCTTGCTGCTGTTGAATCTGAATCTGACTTCTTACAAATGCTAGACTTCGAATAGTCCTAGAGATTATCTAGGACTAGCGTTCCTGAAATAAAGTCATGGAGTCCTCTTCTTCTCATATTTAGAGGTATCATAAGTATTCCAATCACAGAGATTATTGAAATTGGCTTGGCTATATATTCTCTTATGACAATAACTCCAAGAGGAGCTTTAGGTTTCATGGTTCCTAGTATTTTTAATTTAAAAATTTTCTTCCCAATAGACTTCTGGGAAGAGGCCATTGGAACTATTATAAGAAGAAAGTGCATAGCGAAAGCAATGACTAATCCCCCAACTTCTAGAGGAATAGTATTAATAATCACAGGACCTAGAAATTCTTCAATCGACTGCCCAAAATCTGAAAACATCCCACCAGCACCTTGCCCCAGAGATACGATTAAAATTAAAATGACTAAATCAACGAAAAATGCCAATCCCCTGCGCCAGTGAGCCGCGGGATCGATAATATCTCTTCCCTTAATTGAAGTACCACCCTCTTCCCTGGCCATCTGCCTTCTAGATTTTCGAGTTGGTACCGAATTCGCATCAAGTCCTAACTTTCCTTCTTTTCTAGCATTTTTAAGAAGAGGTTTACCTGTGTTTTTTTTCTTCTTAGGTGCAACTTCTTCATCTAGCTTAAAGTCCCAATTTCCATTATCGTCTGACATGAATAAAACCAATCCTTCTTATAACGATTTAATCTCTTCCACAATTCTATCAACTTCTTTCTTAGCTTCATCACAAGCAGCTTTCCACTGTCCGTGGCTTAGGTCTTTATTTAAGTTCATAAGCAACTCCCCTAATTTGGTAGTTGCTTGATTGAACTCTTTTAACATTACGACCGCAAGCTCTTCATCTTCTAAGTTTTCAAGCTTATCCATAATTTCATCTAATTCTGTGTTATCTATACTCATTTATTTAACCGCCGTAAGCTTCTTACCTTTTTGCATATGAATCATGTCATTTAGAATGAAAAGAGCTTCTTCTAATCCCGCATCTTGACGAAGCTGCTTTGTCCAATCTTCATTTCTTGTCTTAAAGCCTTTTTGCCATGTCTTCTCATCACCCTTCTTAATTTCTTCATGCATTCTCACACTATCTTCATAAAAAGAAACAAGTAGATCTTCATTCACTTCATCAAGCTTAAGCTTATCTGACATTTCTTTATTTCTCTTATCTTCTTTAATTACATCATCGATATTAAGAGAAACTTTTGTATCTTCACGTCTCTTTGTTAGGTAACTAACAGACTCTTTAATTTTAGAAAACCTCTTTGATTCTCCGACCCTTTTTGAACTTCTCTTCTTAAGAGTACTCATATCAAACTTATTCTTGTCCCAATGCTTAAACTTCAATGGAGTAACTCTATCCCATGGAAGAGCATATTCTAAATCTTGCTCACGACTCTTAGTGTATTCATATGGATCAGGAATAATGATATCTGGAGTTACACCTTTAAATTGAGTAGACCCTCCATTAACTCTATAAAACTTTTGAATTGTTACCTTTAGTGCTCCCATCTGAGATCCAAATAATTGTTGAAGAGGCCCATGACTTAAGTTTAAAACCGCTTGAACTGTTCCCTTTCCATGAGAATGAGCGCCACCAACTATAACAGCTCTCTCATAATCTTGAAGAGCTGCCGCCAAAATTTCCGAAGCTGATGCAGAAAATCTATTTGTCATTACAATCAGAGGTCCTGCATAAGTCACAGTTGTATCTGTATCTTCTAAAACATCTACTTTTCCATCGTGATTTTTAATTTGAACAATAGGACCTTTCTCGATAAATAGACCTGACATTTGTTTAGCGTCTTCTAAAGCTCCTCCACCATTATTTCTAAGATCAAGAATAACTCCATCAACACCCTTTGTTTTAATTCTCTCTAGTTCAGCTCTCACATCTGCAGTACAATTTATTGAAGAATTCTCAAAGTCTCTATAAAACTTTGGTACATGGATATATCCAACTTTTAAACCAAGACCTTTTAATTCTAAAACAGAAGATTTAGCAAAAGATTCACCAATCTGAACGACATCTCTTTCAATTTCAATTTGCTTTCTAGAACCATCTGCTTTCTTAACTTTAAGCTTTACGATAGTTCCCTTCTTACCTCTAATATATCTAACGGCATCATCAACCCTCATTCCAACAAGATCAACAAAATCTCCCGTCTCTTGTCCTACAGCTAGGATTAAGTCATCAACTTCTAATCCTTTCTCTCTCCAAGCAGCCCCACCTGGAACAATTTTCACAACTTTGATATATGGGTCTTCCTCAGAAAGAACTGCTCCAATTCCTTCTAAACTTCCAGAGATATCAATATCAAAGTCTTCCTTTCTCTTTGGTGGAAGGTATTGTGTATGTGGATCATATATAGATGAAATTGCATTAAAGAACTTCTCTTCATAGTCACTTCTATCATCCTTCATTAGACGACTAAAGAAGCTCTTATATTTCTTAGAAATACCTTCGTGTGCCTTCTTTCTAATTTGTACATCTGTTAAAATTTCAGGTTTCTCTTCTTTCTTAGAAGACTTCTTCTTGACCTTATCTTTCTTGTCGTCTTTCTTAGGATTCTTTAGTTCATCTTGCTCTTCTTTAAGTCCTAAATATCTATTAAGAGTTGCTTGTTTAAAAACTCTTCTCCAATGATCTTTTAGAGCTTTGTGATCCTTTGGAAAGTTTCTTTTCTCAGGATCAAGTTCAAGACTTTCTTTTAAATTCCAATCAAACTCTTTCTTAAAAACTTCTTGTCTTACCTTATCAACTTCAACAACTCTCTCCCTAAGAATCTTAATTGCGTTATCAACAAGAACATGTTTTCCCGACATCAATTCATTATGCATTTCAGATTTATATTTATCTAAAACTTTGATGTCACTTTTTAAGAAAAATTGTTTTCCGTAATCAATTTTCTTAAAAAATTCAGCATAAGCTTTTTCAGATAGGTCTTTGTTAATTTTTAATTTTCTATAATGATAACTTTCCAAGGCATTACGAAGAATATTACCTATGAGCTTTTCTCTTTTTACATTTGGAACAATGTCAGCTGTAATAAGGTCTACATCTCTAGCATCTTCTTTCTTAAAACTTGTCTGTGCAACTTTCTTAGAATCTTTTGCATTAACTTGTAATCCGAAGACAAGCGTTAGTATTAATAGAAGGCTTAATTTTCTTTTCATCTTTTCTCCAACTTGGAATATACGATAAAGGCATAGTCCTGTAATTTTACATCTTTATATGATACGTCTAAATGACGACACCATAAAGTGAGAAAAATATCACAGATAAGAAAAGTTATTGTTAACTGAATGTCAAAAAATTAACGGCCTAAAGAGATCGGTTACTTGGAGATCTCCTCATACTCCCCTAGTACATCGAAGCGGTACACCTCAGACTCATCTAGTGCCTTCTTTAAGAGGTCATTATAGTCATTGTCGTTAGAAAAATTTCTCATATAAACATAATCTGCCTTAATGACTGGATGCTTCGGAGAGAAAAGACTACAGGCATCATCATGTGGAATAATTGAAATATCGTGAGTTCCAACTTTTTGCGCTAATCGAATAATTTCAATTTTATTAAAACCAACCAATGGTCTCAAGATTATTTTCTTAGAGAAATTATCCATCACAGACATATTCCTCATTGTTTGACTCGACACCTGACCAAGAGCGTCTCCTGTAATTAAAGCATCTGCCTTAACTCTACTTGCAAGTAAGTTTGCAGTTTCAACCATATACTTTCTAAAAAGAATTGTTCTATATTCCTCATGACAATCCTTTGCTATTGCATTTTGAACTTCTCCAAATGGCACAACCCAAAGTCTACAACCTCTTTGATACTGACTAAGAACACTACAGATATCTAGAATTTTCTCTTTAACCTCTTCACCAACATATGGGTAAGCGTAAAAGAAAATAAAATCTTGCCTACAACCTCTTTTAGACATCATAAAACTTGCGACAGGAGAATCAAAACCTCCAGAGATTAATGTTATAACATGACCGCTCGTTGAAACAGGAAGTCCTCCAGTAGCCGTCAGCTTCTCTGTTGAAATGTAAATATTATTTTGCAGAACTTTTACATCAATCATAATCTCAGGGTTTCGAACATCAACTTTTAATTGAGAAAATTCTTTTAAAAGAAAGTGTCCAAGCTCTCTTTGCAAATCCATTGATCCATGAGGAAAAGTCTTATCCACTCTCTTACACTTAACTTTGAAAGTAGTTATTCTCTCAGTAAGTTCTCCCCTAAGTTTTTCAACAATAGCAGGAAGAATTAATTCTTTCTCTCTAGCAATACTTATTGCAGGCTGAACAGTTGAGACCCCTGGAACCTTAACTAATGAATCGATACATTCTTTCGTAAAGCCAATTTCAGATTCTGCGACAAGGCGTTGTTGATCATTTTTCAAACGAACTTTCTCTTCGGGTGCATGAGCTCTAATTACGAGATGAACGTGCTCTTGTAGAGATCTAAAGTAATGCTTTCTATTCTTACCTTTTAGCCATAGTTCATCAATATTAATAATTAAATTCTTATACATATGCTTTCCTATTAGAGACTTTTTATTTCTCTTATTATTTTACTAAATTCTTCTACAAATTCTTGAACTTCTAAAACCGTTGAATCTTTTGAAAAAGATGTTCTAAGAACAAACTTATGTTGAGACTCATGTATTTTCATAGCATCAAAGCCAGCATTATAACCCTTCGCTTTTGAAGAACATGCCGAAGAGCTCGCAACAAATATTTCTTTCATCTCTAAATGCCTTAGAACAATATCACTAGATATTGAAGGTAAGAGAAAGCTTAAAATATAAGGAGAAGTCTCTTCAAAAGAGAAAGGAAATTCTATTCCTAACTCTCTCTTTGTTAATTCTTTTCTCATTAGAGAGTTGACTTCTTCAATATGAGAAAAAGCACTCTCTCTACTCTCAAAACCTATTCGAATGGCCTCAGCAAAAGAGAGAATCAAAGGAGTGTTTACTGTTGAAGATCTTACTCCAAACTCGTGCCCTCCACCATGAAGTTGAGTCCTAAGATCTACATCATTTCTTATAAATAATGCACCAATACCTTTAGGGGCCCCGATTTTATGGCCTGAGATTGTATAAGTATCAATATGCGCTGAAAGATTCACCTCAACCTTAGTTAATGCCTGAACCCCATCGACATGAATATGAATCCCTGGAATTATTTCTTTTGCTCTCTTTGCAAGACTTAAAATATTGTAGAGATTTCCACTTTGATTATTCACATGACTTAGAACGATCAATTTAGAGTTTTCATTTAATGTTTTTAGAAAAGCCTCTTCATTTATTCCTCCTCCTACCTGAAGGGGAATTTCAACTTGTTCAGCCAGAAGACTTTTTACAGGTTCAACAGTAGAAGGATGATCCCCTAAAGAGAAATGTACTCTCGAGCCTTTCTCTAATGGAACTCCCTTAATTGCTAAATTATTTGCCTCTGTGGCAGAGGAGAGAAAAATCAATTGATCACTTTTCTTTGCTTTAAGTAGCTTCAAGACTTGAGTTCTCGCTCTCTCCACTTTCTTCATAGAGCTCTTTCCAAGCTTATGTGCAGCAGAGGGATTAGCAAAATCCTCAACAAGAGATTCGGTATATATATTTAAAGAAGCTTCAACAATAGGAGTTGAAGCTGCATGATCAAAATAAATCATCAATATTCCTTACTTTTTTGATTGGCCATCATGCCCTAACTAACACCCATTGTCAAAGGAGCTTGTTGACTAAATTCTCCTAATTAAGGTTTGGATTATTCGACTGTGTACGTCTACAATTAGATGATATTTTATTTAATTAAAGGAAGAACCCATGTCACAAGTTGGATATTACAGCTCCCCAGAAATATATGAGAATAAGCTCTACTTCATATCCGATGATGATATTTGGTTACAAGACTTATCCGACGTAAGTAGACCGGCCACAAGAGTTACTGCCGAAAAAGGAAATATTACAAGTCTTAAAATTTCTCCTGATGGAGAATATTTAGCATACACATCTACCCTTTCAGGTGGAAGAGATATTTATCTTATGCCCAAAGACGGGGGTATCCCCACAAGGCTCACTTACTCTCAAGGAATGAAAGTCATTGGCTGGAAAGATGACCAAACAATCCTGTGCACATCTTCTCACGAACACTTCACAAGAAGAGAAACACTTATCTATGAATTAGATATTCACTCAAAGAAATTATCTGCAAAGAACCTAGGTCCTGCAACATTCTTTGAAGAAAGTGTGAACACTCAGGTTCTTGGAAAGAATAATGGAGATCCTGCCAGATGGAAGAGATACCGCGGTGGAACAGCGGGAACAATTTGGATAAAAAGTGGAGAGCGCCCATTTAAACAAATTCTTAAAAAGATTCCTACCAACTTAACTTGTCCAAAGATTATTGGAGAAAGAGTCTTCTTTGTCTCTGATCATGAAGGTATAGGAAATATATATTCAGTGAATATGAAGGGTACAAACCTTAAAAGGCACACACATCAAAGTGAATTCTACGTAAGAAGCTTCTCTCACTTTCAAGGAATAATTGTCTTCACAGCAAATGCTAGAATTCACTCTCACAATTTGATGACCAATGAAACTTTCTCTCTAGATATAAAAATCAATTCTCAGTTCTTACAAGCGAGAGAGAGGTTTGTAAGCGCCGAAGACTATCTACAAGATTTTGATATATTTAAAGATGCGCAGAAATTATCCATCTCTGCAAGAGGAAAGCTATTTGTAGTTCCACCATGGGGAGGAGCTCCAATAAGACTTGGAGATCAAGCGTCTCGCTATAAGCTTCCAAGAGTCGCTCTTCTAAAGGAAAAAGAAATTCTATGTTCATTAAAGCTTGATCATGAAAATGAAGAACATCTTATTTACTTTGACCTTGCCACTCAGAAAGAAACTTCTGTTCTAGAAAAACAGGACTGGGGAAAAGTTTTTGAGCTAGTTCCAAATCCAACTCAGCCTTTAATTGCACTTGCTAATAATAGAAATGAATTATTTATTATCGATCTTGAAAAGAAGAATACTCAAAAAATTGACCAGAGTTCAGGAGATCATATTGGAGATCTCTCTTGGTCAAAAGATGGTCAGCTCTTATGCTATGTTAAGAAAGAATCTGAGTCAGAGCAATTAATTAAAGTCTATGACTCAAAATCAAAGAAGACCCATAGAACGATCAAGAATGTTCTCGCTGACACTTCCCCTACTTTTAGTGATTGTGGAAAGTATTTATACTTTATTGGAAGTCGAGAGTTTAATCCATGCGGTTCTGAATTTATTTTTCAGTATGGCTTTCCTTTTCTAGCAAAAGTCTACGCCATAACTCTTGCTGAAAAAACTTCTTCACCACTTCAATTATTTAAAAACTTTGAGGTAGAAAAAGAAGAGGAAGATGAGAAATCGAAAAATAAAGAAGAAATCAAGATTGATTGGAATACGCTAGAGGACAGAATCGAATCTCTTCCTTTTTCACAGGGTGGCCATAGAAAACTATTCACCTATAAAGATCAAATAATTTCTTTAAAAGCGTTAGTTGGACCTAACGATCCGAACTCAACGAGATGGGATAACAGCAGCTATGAACTAGTTAGTTATTCTTTGAAGGAAAAGAAAGTCAAAACTCTCCTCACACAAGTCTCTCCTGAGAGAATTCAAGTAAGAGGAAAGTATCTCATTTGTGAAACAGAAGAAGAGCTAAGAATTATCAATCTAGAAGTGAAGCCATCAGAAGAAGAGGATTATAATAAAACGGACGGCTGGGTAGACCTGACCAGATTAAAAGTAAAATTTAGTCCAAGACCAGAATGGAAGCAAATGTACCGAGAAGCATGGATTCTTCAAAGAGAACATTTCTGGGTAAGCGATATGTCTAAGATAGACTGGGCCGATGTTTATTTAAAATACCTACCTCTTTTAGAGAGAATTAATACTCGTAGTGAATTTAGTGATCTCATCTGGGAAATGCAGGGAGAACTTGGAACGAGCCATGCTTATGAATTCGGAGGTGAATATCCAAACTTAGGTCACCCCTACTCTAGTGGACTTCTGGGGGCAACGTTCACATTTAACTCCAAGAACAAGAGCTTTATCATCGCTGAAATTCTCCGCGGAGATAGCTGGCTTGAAGGTCATCACTCTCCACTTGTAAAGCCGGGAGTCTCCTTAAATATTGGAGATCAAATCTATTCAGTTGACGGGGAAAGTTTCCAAGATGAAATATCTCTAAGCTTACACCTAGAGAATAAATGTAACACGAATATATCCCTTGAAATTCTCCGAAAGGGCGCCAAGAAAAAAGAAATTCTTGAAGTAAGAACGTCTGAAGATGATGTAACTATTCGTTACAGGCAATGGGTTAATTCAAATAGAGAATACGTAAAGAAGAAATCTAATGGAAAACTTGGTTACCTTCATATTCCAGATATGAGCTTAAAGGGAATGTCTGAATTTTGGAGGGCATACTCTCTTGAAAGCGAATGCGAAGGTCTTGTCATTGATGTCCGCTATAACGGCGGTGGAAGTGTATCACAACTTCTTCTAAAAGAGTTACAACAGAAAGTATTGGCCTTTAACACAAGCCGGTGGTTTGGGGAAAGTCACTACCCTATCTATTCTGTAAATGGCCCTCTTGTTTGTATTACTAATGAGCACGCAGGAAGTGATGGAGATATTTTCTCTCACTCATTTAAAATGTTACACTTAGGAAAGCTCATTGGAAAGAGAACTTGGGGAGGAGTTATCGGAATTTGGCCTAGACATTCTCTAAGTGACTTCTCTTTAACAAGTCAGCCTGAATTTTCTTTTTGGTTTAACGATGTTGGTTTTGATGTTGAAAATTACGGAACTGATCCAGATATTGAAATCGATATAACACCAGATGATTGGGCCCATGGAAGAGATCCTCAATTAGATAAAGCAATTGAAGTTGTTCTAAAAGAACACAAGCGAACTCCTTCTATAAAGCCTAACTTTAGTAAAAAACCAAACTTAAAAGCTCCAAAGCTGCCAAAGGGATATTAATGAAGAAGAAAGAACTAAAGATAATTGGTTGGAGAGAAGAACTCTCTCTCCCCGATCTTGGAGGAACAGATATCAAAGTCAAGGTGGACTCAGGTGCTAAGACTTCCTCGCTACATGCTTTTGATTTAGAGTCCTATTCGCGCTTAGGAGTACACTTTGTGAAATTTAATATTCACACAGTGAAAAAGAAGAGAGAAGTCTCTATACCTTGTAAGGCAAAGGTTTTAGAATATAGAAATATTAAAAGTTCAAATGGACAAGTAGAAAGAAGACCAGTAATTGAAACGAGAGTAAAGTTATTAGATGAGGTTTGGATAATTGAGCTGACTCTATCTAATCGTGATGAGATGGGATTTAAAATGTTACTTGGAAGAGAAGCTATCAAGAATCGCTTCCTAATAAACCCGGGTAAATCATTCTACTGTAACAAGAAAGGTGTGAAGAAATGAAATTAGCAATTCTATCTAGAGAAAAGAATAACTATAGTACGAGAAGACTTGTGGAAGCCTGTAAGATCAGAGGCCACGAAGTGAAAGTCTTAAATACTTTAAAGTTTGCCCTCGACTTAGAAGAAGGTGATCCAGATCTCTATTACAATCAAAAGAGATTAGGTCACTTTGATGCCATTTTACCTCGAATCGGAGCATCTATAACTTACTTTGGAACTGCAGTTGTTAGACAATTTCAGGCCATGGATATCTACTCAGCGAATACTGCCGATGGAATCCTAAACTCAAGAGATAAACTTAGAAGTTTTCAAATACTAAGTAAACATCATGTAGGACTTCCTTACACTACTTTTGTAAAAGATAAGAAAGATATTATTCCCGCCATCAACAGAATCGGAGGCGCTCCAGTTGTGATAAAACTCTTAGAGGGTACTCAAGGTGTTGGAGTTCTTCTTGCTCACACGATGGAGTCTGCAACATCAATCATTGAACTACTTCAAAGTCAGAAACAAAATATACTTGTTCAAAAATTCATTGCGGAAAGTAAGGGAAAAGATATTCGCGCAATCGTCGTTGGTGATCAAGTGATTGCAGCGATGAGAAGAGTTGCTCAAGGACAAGAATTTCGAAGCAATGTCCACCGTGGTGGAAAAACAGAAATGGTAGAACTCTCCGAAGAGTATAAAGAAGTTGCTATTAAGGCCGCAAAGATTATGGGCCTTGGTATTGCAGGAGTCGATATGCTTGAAGGAAAAGATGGCCCACAGATCATGGAGATAAATTCTTCACCAGGCCTAGAAGGAATTGAAGGTTGTACAAAGATAGATGTCGCTGGAGCTTTTATTGATTACATAGCAGGACAAGTAGACTTCCCAGAAATTGATATTCGTCAACAGCTCTCAGTGAGTAAAGGATTTGGTGTTTCAGAAATTTTTATCCCAAAGGAATCTGAATTTGTTGGCAACTCAATTATTGAATCAGGCCTTCAAGAAAAAGATATCAATGTTCTAACTCTCCATAGAAATGGAAAAGTTATCCCAAATCCTAAAGGCGAACGAGTTCTGGAAGCTGGAGATAAGCTCTTCTGTTTTGGGAGACTAGATACAATGAAGGACCTTATTCCTCTAAAAACAAGAAAGAAGAGAAAACCTAAGATTAAGAAGTTAAAAGTAAAAGATATTAAAAAAGCTAAAGAGCTAGAAGTACAAAAGTGAGTAAGGAAATAAATAAAGACCCAGAAATTCTAAAGATTGGCAAAACTTCTATAAAAAGAGGAAAGAGAGTAAATCTCTCTCTAGAAGTTGCCTCACTTTATGATCACACTCCCCTCTCAATTCCAATTGAGGTCATTAGAGGTAAAGTCGGCGGACCAACTCTATTTATTAGTGCAGCTGTTCACGGAGATGAGCTCAATGGCGTTGAGATCATTAGAAGAATTTTAAAGAGAAAAGAGCTTACCCATATCAAAGGAACTCTCATACTTGTTCCAGTAGTAAATATTTTTGGATTTAATAATAAGTCTAGATATCTCCCAGACAGAAGAGACCTTAATCGCTCATTCCCAGGGACTAGTGGTGGCTCCCTCGCCAGTAGAATGGCAAAGTTATTCATGAAAGAAGTCATCGATAAATGTACTCACGGGATTGACCTTCATACAGGTGCCATCCACAGAACAAATCTTCCACAAATTAGAGCATGCCTTGAAGATGAGAAAACAAGAGAGCTCGCAGAGAGTTTTGGAGTCCCTGTTATTATTGATTCTAAACTTAGAGATGGCTCCCTTAGAGAAGCAGCAAGAACGAAGAAAGTAACTACTCTTCTCTTTGAGGGGGGAGAGGCCCTACGTTTTAATGAAAGTGTTATTAGATCAGGAATAAAAGGTTGCTTCTCTGTCATGGAAAAAATTGGCATGATAAAGAAACCTGCCTCAAAGAAGCCAAAACTTCAAAAGAATGTCTTTATAGCAAACTCCAGTTACTGGATTCGCTCTCCTCATAGCGGAACAGTTCACTTTAATAAAATGATTGGTGATAGAGTTAAAAATGGTGATCTTCTAGCAAGCGTGTCCAACACTTTTGGTAGAGAATCAATTGATATTCATGCCAAAGAAGATGGTATTCTTGTCGGTCTCTCAGTTCTCCCTCTAGTAAATCAAGGAGACGCTCTATTCCACCTGGCCACCTTTAAAAACTCAACGAAAGTGAAAAAAGCTCTCGAACTTTATGGCGAGGATGAGTAAGTTAATACTTTAAGTAACTTACAAGTCCTTTAGTTATAAGTAATAATTTCAATTTACCCCACGAGTATCTCTAAAAATGGTAAAAAAGCTCATCATTCTAGATGAGGAAAATAGATGAAGAGGCACTTGCTTACTTTAACTACATTACTAATATGTGCATCAGTCTCGGCTGGAGATCTTACGGAGAACTTTATCTCTTCGGCGAAATCTCTACTTCCAAAGAAAATGGATGTATCCAATATCAAAGTAAGTTTTAAGAGAATGAATGAAAACCAACTAGGATCTCCTTGTGACCGAGAAGGTTTCATCTATGGAAAGTACTCAGATGGCGAGATTACTTTAAGTGAACAACTAAAGAAGTACTTAGCTCCAAACGAAGAGATAGAGTTTAGCTGTAAGCATAAGAACTATTATAAGACAGCCCTCTCAACTCTCTTACATGAGTACCTTCACGCTTATGAAGACACTCTTTCAAAAAATGAAAAGCTACATAAGCAAAATAATTTTCTAAGCCTCGGCTTCTGGAATCTAAAGAAATCGAAGAAAAATTTAAATACTTATGCAGAAAGATCACCAAATCTCTACGAGTATTCTTCTCCAAAGGAATTTCTGGCAGTTAACTTTGAATACTTTCTTCTAGACCCTGAATATAAGTGTAGAAGACCAAATCTCTACAGCGCATATCAAGAATCATTTGCTCATACTCCTTTTCAAAATATTGAGTGTAACTCTCTTTCTGAAATTTCAACTTCAGATACGCAGAGGATTGAATTAGTAAATCTAGATTTTAAAAATGTTAGAGAAATTCACTATCTCTTCGCCTCTAAAGGAAAAGCGATGATGAGTAGATGGGGACATAGTATGTATAAACTAGTTCTCTGCGATCAAAGTTGGTCATTAGAAAAATGCAGACAAAGAGGAAAATTTCTTGTCGTTGGTTTTCTCGCTCAAGTTTCAGACGTTTCAATTAATGCAATCAAAGGAATTCTTGGTCAATACCCAAGTGATATGACTATCACAAGCTTAGATGCAATGAAGAGACAGTATAATCGAGCAGAACTTAGAGATCTTGAAAGTATCCCTCTCGCCTTAACTAAAGTTGAGAAAGAGCGTTTTCTAAATCATCTCATTCGAATCTATTGGGAATACTCCGGAAAGTACTACTTCTTTAGTAATAACTGTGCTGATGAAGCGTTCAAGTTAATTCAAATAGCGAAGAATAAAAGTGATATTTACAAAAAAGGTGTCTTAACACCAGTTGGTATCTACAAATACATTAAAGAGAATAACCTCTCCAAAGACTTCTCATTCACCAATAGAGAACTCAATATAGAAAACGGTCTTCTCTACAGCAGCTTTGCTCCTAATCTAGGCCTAAGTTTTGATAATTTAAAAAGTCAATTCAAGAAATCTTTTAGAGAGAAAATTAAAGCTCCAAATATTCAAAGAAGAGAGAGAAATTTCAAAAATGATTATAAGGCTGTAAGAGATATTCAGCAGTACTCAAAACTACCAACTTTAAAGAGAAGAGAGATCATCAAAGCGATAGTAAAAAAGAAAGATAGAAAGAACTTCTTAGATCTTTTTGCCATAGAGTCTCAAGCGAATTACGTAACTAACAATGAACTACTTTCCAAGATGCAGTCAATCTCTTCAAAACAAGATAGCGATGAGGAGACAAGAGAGATTTTCACAAAGATTGTAGAGCTAAAAAATATTATTATCTTTGGTACTAATTCAGAGAATAAAGGCTACGGTATTCCTCAAACTGGCGACTTAGAAAGTACGATTTCACCGGAAGTTTTTGCAGCAGAAGAGGAATTAAAGGAAGTGAAAAATCTTTTACAGGAAAAATATAAAACTGTTTTTCAAGAAGAATTTTTACAAATGGAAGAAGCAAACTATAACAAAACAATAATCAAAGAAGCACTTAAAAGTGTCTTATAAAGGAGATTTTGAATGAAAAAGTTATTACTAAGTACAATGGTTTTATTATTTGCATCACAACAAGTACTTGCTCACAGAGAGACAAGATGTAGAACAACAAGAAACCGTTATGGTGAAAGAGTTCAAACTTGTAGAACAGTTTCTCATACTCACAGAAATGGTTCTGATTATGGTGACGGATTCTTTGATGGTCTACTTGCTTCATCACTTATTCTTTTAACAAGTGCCGACGCTGACAATGATTACAATAGAGATTTCCTAGAGTCTGAAATTACTTTTACTTTAGCTACAGCTGAAGAAGGAAAGTTAGTTCTATCTAATGAACTTCAAGACCTTGTAGATGAGACAAGAGCTGTTAATGAAGGTACTGAGTTATCTGACGAAGAAATTCTTGAAGCTTACCTACTCGAAATGTAGATTATATTTTAGCGTCACATATATCCTTATGTGGCGCTATTTTATTCACTGTCTAAGCCTTAGTCACCCTATCCTACTGAAACTGCGTTAAAATTCTGGCCTAAACTTTGCTTCATAAATAGTATGAAAAAAGTTTTAACAACACTATTCATTGCTTTTTCTACACTTTCTTATGCGAGTGATGGTGAGTATCGATGTGACTCTATTCAGAATGTAAGCTATCAAGACCTCTCAAGTAGAGTCTTAGATATTAGTTACCACATTGATAAAGTAAAAGAATTAGAAAGAAATGGCCTTAGAAGTGCCGCTTTAAATATTGTGAGAGAAGGACTCTTCTCTATAGAATTAGCGACCAAGAAATATAAGAATGAGAAATTTTGCTACTCTCTTTCAAAACGCGCTAAATATCAAAAGAGCTTACTTATTAAACACCAAATAGAACTTAGTCTACTAGAGAGCGAATTAAAGAAATTCGATGACTGCTCTTACGCAATTATGAAATTAGAAGAAGAAACAACAGCTATTGCAAAGCAAGATGAGTTCTATGGTAAGTTTCTTGCGACTTCAAAAATTATAACCAAGGCCGACTTAATTAGAAAAGATCAGTCATGTGATATTTCTCAGCAAGAAAAACTCACTCAAATCCTTACTCACCAAAATGGACTTCTTTCTAAGCTTTATAGTGTTCAAGAAAAGTCATAAATATTCCACACTTATCGATTCGTCTTTACCTAATTGACCCTTCGGTAGATTCTCGTCATAATAGACTTAATTTAATAATGAAACTTCAAAGGAGTTTACTATGAGTATCAATATCGGAATTGAAGAAGGAAAGAGAATTGAAACAGCGAAAGGACTTAGTCACTTACTCGCGGATAGTTACACTCTTTACTTAAAAACACATAACTACCACTGGAATGTTACCGGTCCAATGTTTACTACTCTACATTTAATGTTTGAAACACAGTATAACGAACTTGCTCTTGCTGTTGATGAGATCGCAGAGAGAATTAGAATTCTTGGAGTAAAAGCTCCAGGAACTTATAAAGAATTTGCTGAGCTATCTAGTATCAAAGAAGACGACACTTCTCCTGAAGCCAATCAAATGATTCAAGGACTTCTCTGTGGTCATGAACAAGTTGTTAATACTGCAAAGAATATTCTTCCAATTTTAGATGGTGGTAATGATGAAGGAACTCTCTCACTACTAAGTGCTAGAATTGAGTACCATGAAAAAACAGCTTGGATGTTAAGAAGTTTACTCGAATAATTTTATCTACTAATCAACGACTGGAATCCTAGGGAGAAGAGATACTTTATCCCTAGTTGAACAGTCGTTGTTGTTCCTTCACTATCAAATTGATATCTGTCTAATGAAGCAAAGACATTAAGACCTCTATTTACTTTGAAAAAATCAAAGCCTAGGCCATATATTAATCCACCATGACTCTCGCTTTTAAATCCATAAGTATTAGCAATTGCTTCTCTCGTGTAATCTGCAACATCTGTCTCTAAAGAATGATTTACTTTATAAACTCCGTAGCCAAATTTAAAATAGAGTCTTGGATTTAAGAAAACATTCATATTTAAAGTATATGATTTTTGATCGTGATTAATCGTATTAGAAAGACCATCGTGAATAATCTCCCCTGTTGCACTCGTTCCGACATAAGAAAACTCTAGGCCTAGGAAGCCACTTCTAAAGCCGACTAAATAGCCAAGTCCCGCTCCAGCAGGCTTAACATTATACTGCTCCATTGGTTCGTAACTGACCTTAGAATAATTGCCTGCCACACCTATATAGGTCAAAGCACTTGCGTTTAGAGACAGAATAAAGAATGTAATAATTTTTAAAATTTTAATATGAGTCAATACGAAACTCCTCAACTGTATTAATTGTATCAATTAATAAGTAAAGATTCCTTAAGGAAGACTTTTCCGATACTACACATCAAATGTTTAGAATTGCTAGAATAGCTTAGGGAACTATCAAAAGGACGACTTATGCCCAAGTTCAAAGCTCAACTACTTCTACTCTTCACTCTTCTACTCTTCGCTTGTAAGGAAGAACCTATTCCTACTAGTTCAAACTTCATTGTTTCCCCTGGAGATATTGTCGTTACGAATATTACAAATGATTCCGTAGTTCTCTATTCGAGCAACGGTACATTTAAGAGAGTTCTCTACGATGTTGAAAATAATGCTGAAATTCCTTATGGAGTTGGCTGGAAGCACGATACTCTTGAAGTCATGGTTGCTGTCGATGGATCAGATAGAGTTGTCGGAATTTCTGCAATTGATGGAACAGTTAGAACGATTATTCAAAATGCCAACCTTACAGGAAATATAAGAGGAGTAACTCAACTTGTTGATGGGAGCATTCTTGTGGCAGAATCAAATAATGTTGAAAAATTCACAACAAACGGAACAAGAATTACAGACGGCTTTCCCCTCTCAGGAGGAATTAATGGAGTTGAAAATGTCTTCGCAAAGGCCGATGGTGGTTTCATCGTATGCTCTAGAACAAATGATGTTGTAAGAACCTATGAAGCCGATGGTACAATGGAAAATACTCATGTCTCAGGAATTGGAGGGACAACTGACGGATACGGTTGTACAGAGCTAGCAGATGGAAGTATTGTTACAGCATGGTCTGGCACAACAGATACTATCTCAGTCTATGATTCTACTTTTGGAGACCTTGATATTGCTTACAATGATTCCGCGATTCTTCCCTCACCCAGAGGTGTTGCTCAACTCGCAAATGGAAATATTATTGCGGCGGATGCAACTTATCATCACTTAGTTGAAATTGATTCTACCACTGGAGAATTTGTAGGAATTCTTGCAGGTTCAGGCCTTTCGACTCCAAATCAAATAATAGTTATCCCTAACTTCCTATAAGTTCAGCAGAACCACTTGCGGCAAATTTCTTTTGCTGCATTTTAATTCTTGCATTTCTAATTGTATGGTCTGGAACTCTCTTTAACTTTCCGGCCATTCCAATCTTTGAGAGTGTCCAAATTGTCCACTTACTTGGATCGAAATGGTACCACTTTACACCGTTTCTATAATCGGCCTGGAAAGTGTGGTGAAAATTATGGTAACCCTCTCCAAATGTAAAAAGCGCCATAATAGGACTATCTTTTGCTGTATGCTCATCAGAGTAAGTTTTAGAACCTAGAACATGGCAAAGAGAGTTAATTAAGAATGTTGAGTGGTGAACAAAGACAATTCTCGCAAAACCGATAACAGCAAAGCCACCCAGAGTACTTCCCATGAAGTAACCAATAATTCCAGGGAGTACAATTCCCACGAGTGCTGCTATTGGAAGGTAGTATCTATGTTGCCAGACTACCATCTTATCTTTTAATAAATCTTTGGACATTGGAAATTCGTCGGCAAATTTAGAAGGTTCTCTAAACATTACCCACCCCATATGGGCCCAAAAAAATCCTCTATTGATATTATATGGATCTTTCTCCGTATCGCAGAACTTATGATGAACTCTATGATCACTCCCCCACTTTAAAAGAGAGTTTTGAAAAGCTGCAGCACCAAAAATTAATAAGAAGAACTTTACTGGCGCAGAGGCTTCAAAAGTTCTGTGAGAGAAAAGTCTATGATAGCCAATTGTAATTGAGCTTCCACAAAAGCAAGCAAAGATCAGAGCCGCAATAAAAATAGAAGGCATAAATCCATCTCTATATATATGTAGTGCAGTTAAACCAATTGCTGTAACGGGAGTGAGTATGAGAAATAGTGTATTTACCCAATCAATATTCTTTCTTTCCATGACGCCCAACCTCCGTGTGTGTTTAGGACAGCTTTAGGATAGCAAGAGTGGTGTCATTTGATTGTAAAAGGAGTGTAAAAGTGATCTAGATATTTGGAATTAGAGAAATAAAAGGACCCTTTCGGGCCCTTCTACCACTTATGAATTTAGATTTCTTAGAACGTATTGTAAGATTCCGCCATTTCTAAAGTAATTCAGTTCATCCAAAGTATCTACTCTTGAGTCAAGAGTTACACTTTCAGTTGTTCCATCTTCTCTAGCAATAGTCATCTCAAAGTTCTGCTTAGGAGAAAGAGTTCCATCAGGAGACTTAATCGAAATTTTCTCTGATCCAGTTAATCCAAGAGTCCTCCTTGTAACACCATCCGGGAATTGTAACGGAAGAACGCCCATACCGATTAAGTTTGATCTGTGAATTCTTTCAAAGGATTCTGTAATAACGGCTTTTACACCTTGAAGATTTGTTCCTTTCGCGGCCCAATCCCTTGAAGATCCTGTCCCATATTCTTTACCTGCGATAATAACAAGTTCAGTTCCAGCATCTTTATACTTCATTGCTGTATCGTAAATCGACATCTGCTCACCAGTTGGAAGAAACTTCGAATATCCTCCTTCTACACCTGGAACAAGCTCATTCTTAATACGAATATTCGCAAACGTTCCTCTCATCATGACATGGTGATTACCACGACGTGACCCATAAGAGTTAAAGTCATATTGCTTAACTCCTCTATCCATTAACCACTTACCAGCTGGAGAATCTTTTGTAATATTTCCAGCAGGAGAAATATGATCAGTAGTAACCGAGTCTCCTAGAAGAGCTAGGATCGTTGCATCTTTAACTTCGTAAGTATCAATTGTTCCATCTTTAATATTTTCAAAGAAAGTTGGATTAGCAATATAAGTTGATTTCTCATCCCAGTCGTATAACTCACCTTCAGGAGATTTTACTTTTTTCCAAAGCTCATCACCATCAAAGACATTTGAGTATCTAGCTTTATACATATCAGAAGTAATGTGCTTTAAAACAACCTCTTCAATTTCTTTATTTGATGGCCAAAGATCCTTTAAGAAAACATCGTTTCCATTCTTATCTTTTGCAAGCGCATCGGTGGCAACATTAATATTTAAGTTACCAGCAATTGCATATGCAACAACAAGTGGAGGAGAAGCAAGAAAGTTTGCTTTAACGTCTGGGGAGATTCTTCCTTCAAAGTTTCTATTACCAGAAAGTACAGAAGTAGCAAGAATATCATTCTCATTAATTGACTTTGAAATTGGAGCTGGAAGAGGACCTGTATTACCAATACAAGTAGTACATCCGTAACCAACTAGGTTAAATCCTAATGTATCAAGATGCTCTTGTAGACCTGACTCAATTAAGTAATCAGTTACTACTTTAGAACCTGGAGCAAGAGAAGTTTTCACCCATGGCTTAGATTGTAAACCAAGAGCTACAGCTTTCTTAGCAACAAGTCCTGCGGCAACGAGAACAGAAGGATTAGAAGTATTTGTACATGAAGTGATTGCAGCAACAACTACGTTTCCATGCTTCATTTTAAACTCTTTCCCCTCAACATTAAATTCTTTATGTAAGTCTGATGGATTATAACCAAATACTTTTGGAAAAATCTCTTCCGTAAATTTTTTGTCTGCACCATCAAGAATAATTTTATCCTGTGGTCTCTTAGGTCCAGAGATGCATGGAGTTACTGTTGAAAGGTCTAATTCAACAACACTAGTAAACACAGGATCTGCTTCATTTTCGTAGGCCCAAAGTCCCTGCTCTTTTGCGTACGACTCAACCAGAGCGACAGTTTCTTCTTTTCTACCTGAGAGTTTCATATATTGAATAGTCTTCTCATCAATCGGGAAGAATCCACAAGTTGCTCCATACTCAGGTGCCATATTCGCTAGAGTTGCTCTGTCTGCAAGAGAGAGGTCTCTCATCCCCGGTCCGAAGAACTCTACAAATTTACCAACTACTCCGTGCTTACGAAGAGACTCAACAACATTTAGCACAAGATCAGTTGCAGTCATTCCCTCTTGTAACTTCCCCGTTAACTTAAATCCTACAACTTCTGGTATAAGCATTGTGACAGGCTGTCCAAGCATTGCCGCTTCAGCTTCAATACCACCAACACCCCAACCAAGAACGGCAAGACCATTAATCATAGTTGTATGGGAATCTGTACCAACACAAGTATCTGGGTAAGCAACTACTTCCCCGTCTTTTTCATTTGTCCAAACAACATCGGCAAGGTACTCAAGATTTACTTGGTGAATAATTCCTGTACCAGGAGGAACAACTCTAAAGTTATTAAATGCCTTCTGTCCCCATTTAAGAAAATTATATCTTTCTGCATTTCTCTCATATTCAAGTTCGACATTTTGCTCAAACGCTTCCTTTGTTCCAAAGTGCTCAACTTGAACAGAGTGATCAATAACAAGATCAACTGGAACTAGAGGATTAATCTTCTGGGCATCTCCGCCAAGAACATTCATAGCATTTCTCATTGCAGCTAAATCAACAACAGCCGGAACACCTGTAAAGTCCTGCATAACAACACGAGCTGGATGATAAGCAATCTCATGATCAGACTTTTGAGAGTCGGCCCACTTATTCAATGCTTCAATATCACCCCAAGTAACACTTGTTCCATTCTCATTTCGAAGAAGGTTTTCAAGTAGAACTTTTAAAGACTTTGGAAGTTTATCAACATTTCCAAGACCTAGTGCCTTAGCTTCTTTAATTGAAAAGTAAGCGTAGTTCTTACCATTAACATTAAGGGATTTTTTAACCTTACTCATTTAGGACCTCCTCTTTCTATAAATCAATTTAAGTGAATTATACTTTAAATGAGAGCAAACATCACCTAGACAAGGAGAATTAAAAATTTTAAAGGATGAAAAAACGCAATAGCCTAGGCATCTACTCGGTCGGACAATAAGGCCCAACGTCCACCGCCCTCAGAGCGAATCATATAACCCACCGTGTGAAGCTTTCTTCGAAGATTATACAGGTGAACATCAATAGTCTTTGGATGAACATTTGTCCTCCCCCAAACTTTTTCTAAAATATCATCTCTTGTTACAGTTCTATCTCTAGAATCTAGGAAGAGAGAAAGTAGCTGCTTCTGCTTAGAAGTGAGGTTATCAATATCGATCCCATCAATCTTAACTTTCTTGTGCCCTGAATTTGCGAGGCTAGGCCTTGCTGGACCAGAGACAACATTCTCTATCTTCACGAGCAATTCGTTCTTCTTAAATGGCTTCGTTAAATAATCGAGAGCACCTTCTTTAAAACAGAATCTAAGAGCATCGATATCATCGATAGAAGAAACAATAATAAAAGGGATATTTAAAATATTTGAGTCTTTAGAATTTGTAAGGAAGTTTAGAAAGTTTCCATCCCCTAACATTAGATCAGCAATAATCATCTGAGGAAGTTCATCAGTCGAAGTGTTTTCAAGCGCAATTGTGAACTCATCTAATCTTTCAAAGTACTTTGTTGAGTAACGATGATCAAGAGTCTGCTCATAAACAAATTGACAGCCTTTATCATCTTCCAAAATCCAAATTGATTTATTTGTCGCTATTGTATCACTCATTTAATACCTTCAAATTCAATGAAACTTTAAAGTTACTCTTAGTTGAAGTAACTTCCATTTTGTAGAGAGGAGAATTTAATAAGATCTCATGACCTAGATTCTTTCTCACTACTTTTGCACCCGGAGATGAACTCTCGTCCAATATTTCAAATATTTGTTTTTCCACAGGCTTGCTACTAACTAGTGTAAACTGACAGTGTTGAGAGTCAAGTTTTTTTAGTGTCAAACCCACCTCAAACTCGTCTATTTGCCCTTTCTTGAGCTCTTCTAAATATATGGCCAACACAGAGAAGATCACACTGTGAACTTCTGCACATGAGACGCTTAACTTCCAGTCTTCGCTACCGACATCCGTTTTAAAAGAAACCTTCTTAAATTCATTCCAGAAATTTATTCTCACTGATGCAAGGATCTTCTCGATCAGATCAAAGGCATTTACTTCTTCACCAGTAAGCTCTGCCTTTTTAATATAACTTCTGTAAAATGTTATAATGTCTGTAAGTTCATCTAAACTACTCTGCAAACGATCGAGATATTTTCTTCCATCATCTGAAGTGTGCTCTTCCAACTCTTCTACACAAAATTGCATCACGTGCACTTGACCTGAGATATCATGAGCAGCAACCGAGGAAGTTTCAAGCAGTGCATCAACATAAGTTTTCAATTCAAGATTCGACATAAGTACATCCATGTTGTTGTAATTTAAATTATAAGCGAAAACCTTCATTGCATCTAGGCAAAATAAATTTTTTCTTAAGAGTTTATTAAGAAAAGACAAATCTATTAGTACATGCTAGTAGAAAGTTATGAAAAAAGATAAATTCTTCGCTAAAGAAATGGGTTCAATCAAGAGCTTCGAGTTTAACCATGATGTCGCAGAGGTTTTTGACGACATGGTGAGTCGTTCGGTTCCTTTCTATGATGAAATTCATAGAATCATTTTAGACTTAGTTGATAGAAAATACGAAGGCGGAGCAATTTATGATCTTGGTTGCTCCACTGCTACAACAATTTCAATTCTAGATAAGCATTTTAAAAAGCGTGACATTAAAACTCCAGACTATATTGGAATTGATAACTCAGCACCAATGCTTGAAAAAGCTTCTGAAAAAATAAAGAAAAATAAAGTCACTAATGCTGAATTAATTTGTAACGATATTGCAGACGTCAACTTTAGAAAGTCCGGCATGATCATAATGAATTACACTTTACAATTTATCAAACCAACAGAGAGGCCTGACCTTTTGAAGAAGATTTATAAATCTTTAGACAAAGGGGGAATGTTCATTCTCTCTGAAAAGATTAAGTCCTCTGGTCACACAGTTAACGACCTTCTAATAGAGCTCTACTACGACTTTAAAAGAAGAAATGGATATTCAGAATTAGAAATTTCTCAAAAAAGAGAAGCTCTTGAAAATGTCCTAATTCCAATAACTCCAGAAAAGCAAATTGAGCTTCTAAAGAAAGCTGGATTCAAGAAAGTTGAAATGATTTTTAGATGGTATAACTTTGCCTGCTATCTTGGGGTGAAGTAATGACTCTTAACTACCTTTCTCCCTACAGGGATAATCTTGACTTTGAATTTCTCCAAGAATTAAAGAAAGAGCGCGATACTTGGATTGATAGAAAGTCTAATAAAGAGTTAAAAGATATTTTAAACCGACTACCAAAACTTGAAACTCATCACACAGACCTATCAACCGATGCCGTAACAATAGGGATTAAAGAGAATGTCCATCCAACATACATCGAACTCGCCAAAGAATTAATTCCATGGCGAAAAGGACCTTTTAATTTCTACGGTGAATTAATAGATGCAGAATGGAGGAGTGACTTTAAATGGAATCGTTTAAAAGATCATGTTGACCACTTAGAGGGAAAGACTGTTCTAGATATCGGTTGCAATAACGGCTACTTTCTCTTTCGAATGGCTGAGCAACAACCAGAACTACTCTTAGGGATTGATCCTGTTATTCAATGTGAAACTCAGTTTAAATTTCTACAACACTTTGCCAATATTCCCAATCTTCACTTTGAAATGTTTGGAGTTGAACACTTAAATTCATTCAAAGAAATGTTCGACGTGATTTTTTCGATGGGAATAATCTATCATCATCGTCACCCTTTAGAGCAACTTATTCAAATAAGAGATGCCCTAAAGCCTGGAGGGCAAGCAATCATAGAGACGATAGGAATACCAGGAGAAGAGAGCTACGCACTCTTTCCAGAGGATAGATATGCTAAGATGAGAAATGTCTTCTTTGTTCCTACACTTAGCTGTTTTATTAATTGGTGCAAGAAAGCGAAGCTTATTGATGTAGAGGTCATCTCTGCGACACCTCTGACATTTGAAGAACAAAGGCTTACTGACTGGTGTCCACCTCCTAGTCAATCTCTTGAGGATTTTCTCGATCCAAATGACAATACGAGAACAATTGAAGGGCATCCCGCTCCGATGAGATTTTGCTTAAAAGCAAGAAAGAAGCCAGCGCAAAATGCTCTCAAAAACATCTAATGCTCTATTTATTTTCTTCGGTTTCATCTCTCTTGCGCTTGGGATCGTCGGAATATTTCTCCCACTTTTACCAACAACACCGCTCTTAATATTGAGTGCCTATTGCTTCTCAAAAGGAAGTGAAAAACTTCATCACTGGCTACTCACGAGACCAAAAATTGGACCAATGATTAGAGACTGGGAAGAAAATAAAATCATTCGTCCAAAGGCCAAACTACTTTCTACAACAATGATCATTCTTCTCTTTGGCTACACTCTTCTCTTCGTTCAAGTGCATATCATTTTCAAGATTATAAGCACAATCATAGGAACTTCTGTTCTAATCTTTATTCTCACAAGAAAATCGCATTAAGAAAGAATTACTTCTTCCTAGCAATACAGGCAAGCCATGGTTGCTGCTCTCTCGGTAAACCGCTAGGGCGATAATAATGACTCTCTAAGGCTAATCCTACTGACTCTAAGTGAGCTTGATACTCTTCAAGCTCCATATAATAGGCCCAACGCTGACCATTCCAACCTTCTGCAGTTCCTCTTGGATTTGATGAAAAGAGAACACCTCCCATTTTCAATGAATCGACAAGGTCCTGTAGAACTCTTTTAAACTCACTTCTTGGTATATGAAAGAGACTGGCATTTGCAAAAATTCCATCAAAGTTCTCCTTAGGTAAATTAAGCTCTAAGAAATTTTGATGAAGAACGTCACATCCTGAATACTCTCTCGCCATCTTAGAAAAGTTTTCACACCCATCTAGCCCTACAGGATTGTGACCAAGCTCTTTAAAATTTAAGATGTCTCTTCCTGGGCCACAACCAAAATCTAAAACTGAAAAAGGAGGTTTCCCCGAAATAGCGCTTAACAAAGCCTCTATATTTTGTGAAACATCATGATCTCTAGTACCATTCCAAAAATCGATAGATCTTCCATTATAATGACCAAGAGTAGTCTCTGTGATAGACTTTAATTTATCTGAGAGCTTTGAATCCATGGGAACCTCTATGCAAGTTGAAATTTTTTCTTCAATAGATCATATCAAAGAAAGTGATTGGAACCAACTTATACATCCTGATGATATCTTTAACAACTATCACTTCCATAGAGCTCTAGAGGCTGCAAATTGTATTGGAGAAGAGCGTGGGCAAATTCCCTTCTACATAACGATTAGTGAACACCAAGAATTAAAATCTGCTTGCGTGATCTACCTTAAAAGTCATAGTTACGGTGAATATATTTTTGATTGGTCTTGGGCAAACCTCTATGAAAGATATGGATATAACTACTACCCAAAACTCATAGCTCAAAATCCTTTTACTCCTGCAACAAATAGAACTCTTCTTTATAGTGATAAAAAGCATATTCCCTATCTCTTTGAAGAAATATGCAAAATATCCAATTTACATAATTGTACTTCAAAGCACCTCCTCTTTCTCGAAGAAGATGAGTTAGAGCTAATTCCAAATGACTATAAGAAGAGAACTTCCTTTCAATATCACTGGAAGAACTATAATTATAAAAACTTTGAAGAGTTCCTCTTTAAATTAAAGAGTAAGAAGGCAAAACAAATAAGAAGAGAACGTCTTACTGACTTAGAAATTAGAGAAATAAAACCTGAACTCTTAAAAGAATATGCCACTATTTTCTATAAGCTCTATGCCTCTACAATTGTAAAGAAACAGTCCTATGCCTATCTAAATTTGGACTTCTTTATTTATATTTTTACAAATATGAGCGACTCTACACGTTTAATCGGCGCCTTTGACCAAGAAAATTTGGTTGCTGCCTCACTTTTCTTTATAGGAAGAGATAAATTATATGGAAGATACTGGGGAGCAGTTGAAGAGTATAAGAACCTTCACTTTGAGCTATGCTACTATCAAGGAATAGAGCTCTGTATAAGAAATAATATAGCCGTTTTTGAAGCAGGCGCCCAAGGTGAACATAAAATAGCCCGAGGTTTTGAACCCACAAAGACTCATAGTGCTCATCAAATTCATGATCATAACTTTCAAGACCCTATCTATAATTTTATTGATGAAGAAGACAAACAGATTAAAGATCTTTTTCCAGAGCTAAAGAGAAAGCTTCCTTTTAAGAAAATTTAAATCCATTTTCAAATGCTGAGTACTTTTTTAAAGGTAGTCTAGAGTTAATGATCATCTTCTTTCCTTGAAAGAAGCAGTAGCAAGGTCCATGAAATTTAATACTGTGATCTTCTATGATTATCCCACTCCCATCAGGAAGGGCGTAGAGAGGTATTGAGATACCTTGGGAATACTTTATGAGATCATCGTCATATCTCTTTGAATTACGATAGTGTGGAAAGAACTCGAAGCGAACAAGATTCATTGCTTTAAAGTTTGAAATTCTCACATCATTATCATCTCTATCAAATTCAGGAAAACTAGCGGTAAGAATACGAGGGGTCATAATTATTCCACCAGCACTTAGCCCAGTTAGAACACCTCCGCGAGCAACAAACTCCCTTAAGTGCTTCATCATTCCACTCTTCCTAAGGTACTTTAGAAAGTAAAATGTATTTCCGCCATCGAGATGAATGATATCGCTCTTTAATACTTCTTTTAAGAGTGTTTCATCAAAGGGAATATCAATTGGAAAATGAAGGAATTGACTAACACCATGACGTGCGTACTGATTTACAAATTCTTTAAAGTCATATTCTGACTCATAAGACCAAGAAGGTATGAACGCCATAACAGGCCGTCTCTTCCCTGTTAAATTTAAAGTGATTTCATCGAGTTCAAAGTTATCGTCCTTATCGCCACCAGAGTAGAAAACTAACTTCACAGACCCTCTCTAAAGTCTCGAACAATTTGCAACATATTCTTTACAAACTTAGTTTGAACTCTCTTCTCTCGGTGCTCTTCAATAGATTTATTTGGATCAAAATTTTGATAAATACAGAACTCTTCAACAAGGTCAAATAACTGTTCAGGCTTAACTTTTGGTTTTTTGCTTAAAACTTTATTAACAATTGTTGAAATGGAATCTCCTGTCACTCGGTCATATTTATTTATAATACTAGACCTCATTGTCAATTCCAGAAGCATTTGATTCAGAGTTAAATCTTTCTTTGCTGCAAGCTTTACACAAAGTAGCTCATAGTTTTTTTGAAAGCTCGTTATCATTTTTCGTCTATTGGTTGTCATGACAAGGTCTTCTTCTGTTGCATAAGATGACTTAACAACTTCAATAAAGCTCTCATAACTTAGATGCTTCCCTCCTCTAACAAGAAGGAGTTGAGGTAATTCTCTAAGAAGATCTCTCATACAGAAAATTGCTGACCAATTGATCCCGTCTGCAACTTCGTGAATCCCCTCTTTCGATTTTGATCTCTCAAAGTATGAAAAAGCCTTTAAATATTTCTCTACTGTCTTATGTTCATTTTCAATTAAGTAAGCAACGTCAGCTCTTCTAAATCCTGTTTTAAAGAGAAGATTTTCTAACTTCTTTTCTAAGAAAATTTTATCAAAGTTCTTCACTGCCGAACTCTTTGCAAAGCTCTTGATAGACTTTCTATTTCCAGTCTTTAGAAAGTCTACTAGCTGTGCAAATGTTTGAACTGTATAGCGGGCCTTATTCTTTTGTTCTAAAATACTTGTCGAATATCTCTCAACGTCATCATAGCGGTATTCACTATGGAAGAGACCAAATTGTCTAATAGAACCATAATCTATAATTCCACCATTCATTAAAATATTATCTCCATCCCAGTCTAACCAACAGAATATATACTCGTCTTCTAATCTTGCTGCCATATGTGCAAATATATCAGTCTGCTTATCTAGGAAGTAATCTAATTTCTTAACTCTTGATTTTGGAACATCTTTAAAGATTCCATTACTCTCTTCTCTTGAAATATAGTAATTAACCATTCTCTCAAGATTTTCAAAATCGCCCTGTTTTAAATAATTAAACATATGAGAGGGTCTTAGAAGGTTTTTCTGCGCACGAATATTAATCGCGATACCTTTTTGAAATTCTATTATTCCTAGAACTCTTTCTGTTTCAATATGATTCTTATGGAAAATCTCACTAAAGAAAAGTGTTCCCATTCCTTCATCTATTTCTGAATATCCACAACCATAGGAAATAGTTGGATCACCTGTCTCCCAGTATTTACCATAAATATGAGTAGCAGGACTTAGACAAGTTGCCCCTGTTCCAGAGCTTGAAATATCCCAACGCACTCCTTTATTCGTGACAGATCCATTCCAGATACTTCTTCCATCCCCAGAAGTCTTTCCCTGTTTATTAGGATGTTGTAATTGAAGATACCTCGTTGCCATATACTTATGGTCCTTAATCTCTTCTTCTGGATATTCAATTTCATTTATAATGTCGTATTCATTTATAATAACGAGACTGAAAGTTTCTAAGATTTTCTCTTGAAGTTCGTCTGTCATTTCGGCCGGATGGTTCTTTGGGATTAGACCCATTTCCTTTGCGAGATTAAAATTAAAGAAAGAAACTTTCCCGCCCTTTCGACTTCTCACTTGATAATTCACTGTTGAGTCAGGAACTTCTTTTTGTAGAGGGTGTCTTCCATCAATTTGTTGGAATTTCTTGTAATTAAATACAGTTTGTTCATTCTTTTTAATTTTTTTAATACTTGTCATTTATTCGCCTAGATTGTCGCACTTTGACAAAAACTTTGTTGACTAAATTATATCAAACTAGGGTAAGCTCTCATTTTTAAAGGACAATTTTTCCGATGAGGACTTTTAAAGTAAGGGACAAGTACTTAATTTCAGAGTAAACTCGACAAGAACAATCAACTTAAAGTGAGAGAGAAAATGGCCACACAAATATGGGGAGATAAAGAAACTCAATTCTTCTATGAACTCAGCCCCGAAAAAGTACTCTCTTGTGTAGATGAGCTAGGATTTAAAACAACAGGTAGGGCCATGGTTTTGAACTCTATGGAAAATAGAGTTTATGAAATTGAAATTTACTCAGACTCACCTAATCCATCAGAACACTTTGTTATTACAAAATTCTATCGTCCCGGTAGATGGTCAAAAGAACAAATCCAGGACGAACACGACTTCCTTCTAGAATTGGCCGAAAGTGAAATTCCAGTGATTGCTCCACACGTCATCAATGGCGAGTCAGTATTTCTTGATGAGAACTCTGGTCTCTTCTACTGTCTCTTTCCAAAGAAAGGTGGAAGAGCACCAGATGAAATGAATATTGATGACCTAGAAATTCTTGGAAGAACCTTAGCGCGTATGCATACAATTGGTGCTTCAAAGAAGGCCAAACATAGACTGAAGATCACCCCTGAAGTTTATGGAAGGCAAAACCTAAACTATCTACTCTCTTCTAAAGTAATCCCTCCCTACCTTGAAGGAACCTATAAAGATCTTGTAAATGAAGTGTGTAATTTAAGTGAACCATTCTTTAATGAAGAGAAATTTATTAGAATTCATGGTGACTGTCACTTAGGAAATATTATCAGAAGAGGTGATGCCTCTTTTCATTTGATTGATTTAGATGACATGGTTATGGGACCAGAGGTTCAAGATATTTGGTTAGCTATTCCTGGTATTGATCAATATGCAATTCAAGACAGAGCAATACTACTTGAAGCTTATGAAACGATGAGACCTTTTCCTAGAGAACAATTAAAGCTCATTGAACCACTTAGAACCTTAAGATTTATTCACTTCAGCGCTTGGATATCTAAGAGATGGGAAGATCCTTCATTCAAACTGCACTTCCCACAATTTGCTGAACACCACTACTGGGAAATTCAAATTCAAGACTTAAGAACACAATTGAATTTAATAAAGAATGCTTTAAACCCTGAAGTCTATTATTGATCTAGCTCGACAATATCTTTTAGTGTCACTTTAGAGCTCTTATCATCTAATTCAATGACACAGAGATGACCATGGATTTCGACTTCATTATCAATAGACGGAGAAAGTTTTAAACTCTCCATTAATTTATCCAAGAGAATTCTCTGTCCTTCTATAGAGCGATCCTCTCTCATAGAAATACAGCCTGAAGTAGTCACAAAAGGATAGTACTTACTATAGATTTTTCTATTCTTGAGACCCGTTCCATGAATTCTAAGAAGTGACCTCGAGAGCTCTGAAGCAATCACTCCACTTCTCCACCAAGAATGCTCTAGAAGAATTTCTGAAAAATTCTCTTCAATTTCTTTTCTTTCTACAAAATCAATCTTAAGTCTTCTATGTTTACCGAAGAGTTTTTGCTGATCTGCCTCAGGCATAACTGAGTCGATAGAATAAAAACCTGTGGGAGTATCTCCATTTGGAAGAAAGAACTTCTTATTAACTCTTCCCTTTGCTAAGGCCTCAACCGACCAGATTTTCTTATTCTCACAAACTAACTCACCCGAATCATTTAAGAGAACAAGTCTTCCCTTAAACTTCCTATCTCTTCTCACAAGAAGAATGGCCTTAACTCCTTGGAAGTGACTCAGGCATTTCTTAAGTTCTCCCCAATGGTTTTTGGAAAAGCTTGAAAAGTTCTTACTTAGTTCTGCAAATTTCCACTTATTGGATAATTCAGAATTAATAGATGCATCTAAAAGTTCTAGAAATTTATCTGAGAAAAATTCTTTGAAGTAGCATACAAGATATAGTTCCTTTTCCTTAAACTCTCCTTGCTGAAAAGCAGTAAGAAGGTTTTTCTCAGAATAAAGCAATTCGGAAGTAGAGAGATTGTAAATATGAGCAAGAATAAAGTATTTTAGAAGATCAGTGTTAGTGGAGATCTTAGGAAATAATTCTTTCAAAAGATATCTTCTCCTTGAAGACTCGATCACTCCAGTTTTCCAATTGTCTTCCCACATTTCATTTAACTCATTCATTCTTTACCGCTCTCTGCCTTAACAAATACTAACTCCATCAATTATACTAGACTCTAGCTAGTATACAAGTTTCAGATAGGAAAAATACATGAATGTTGAACAAGCAAATAAAGACGATCATTTAAATACTATTGCCAAATTCCAGGTAGCAATGGCCCGAGAAACTGAGGAATTAGAATTAGATCTAGACATTGTCTTAAAAGGGGTGGCCTCAGTATTTGATGATTCAAGTAAAGGAAAGTACTTTGTTGCGCTTAATGATAAGAGAGAGTGTATCGCCTCTCTATTAACAGTTAATGAGTGGAGTGATTGGCGATGCAAGAATGTTCTCTGGATTCACTCAGTCTTCGTAATTAAAGAAATGAGAGGAAAGAAAATTTTTAAAGAGATGTATCAATACTTACAAGAACACGTAAGAGATGATGAAAACTTAGCAGGGCTTCGCCTCTATGTAGACAAAAGAAATCTCAGTGCTCAGGAAGTTTATAAGAAAATTGGCATGACAAAAGAACATTATGACTTATTCGAATGGCTAGAATAGGCCCAATAGGGCCTAACTCTATTCTTTCTTTCTATAGACTTTCTTAATAAGAATATTTTCTACAGGCACATCACTTAAATTACCATTTCTTCCTGTTTGAACTTTCTTCATCTTATTAACGATGCTCATTCCTTTACTTATACTACCAAATACGGCGTAACCAAATTCACTCCCACCTGTTCCTCTATGATCTAAGAAAGCATTATCATTAACATTGATAAAGAACTGTGCTGTCGCTGAGTCCACTACACTTGTTCTCGCCATGGCGATAGTTCCTGTTGTATTAGAAATTCTATTAGTTGCTTCATTCTTAATAGGCGCATGTGTCTTCTTCTTTTTTAAATTTATATCAAAGCCACCACCTTGAACCATAAAGTTATCAATCACTCGGTGAAAAACTGTCCCCTCATAGAATTTTTCATCAACATAAGTAAGGAAGTTTTTAACTGAAATCGGTGCAGACTCATCAAATAATTTAATTTCAATATTTCCCATTGATGTTTCCATCACAACAAAAGTATTCTTCTTAGCAAATGTATTCAAGCTAAGCATTGTAAGTAATGTAATTAGAATATATTTCATAATTCCTCTTCTAGTTAAATGGGTGGCTTTTTAAAAAATTCTCATATTTATTCTGATCTATTGGATCTTTATTAGCAATAAATAACTCTAGATACTTCGTGGAATCATTCCCCCAAAATAGCTCATCTTTATAAATAAATGTAGGAAGCCCGAAGACTCCTCTATTTATCCCGTTACTAAGTACCTGTTTTAATTCCTTACGAATTTCTTTTGAAGTTGTCTCTTCCATTAAAGATTCAGGAAGATCATTCTCTTTCAAAGTTTCAAAAAGCTCTTCTTCCTCTCCTATTTCTTCCCCTCTTCCCCATCCTTTAGTGAAAATTGAATCGATTAAATCAAACTTCTTATTTTTAGGACAAGCTAGAACTAGTCTAAGGGCGTAGAGAGAATTAAAAGGTAAAGTCTTAGGCGTGTTAAATGGAATTTTATTTAAAGAAGAGAACCTCAGGCAATCCTTGAAGAGATAATTTCTCTTACTTTCTATTTCTGCAGGTCCCTTTGTTTCGTAGCTATGAATTAACTTACTCAAAATAGTGGGATGAAAGTTAATCTCAATACTAAGACTGTCTAAAAGTGATCTATTCTTCTTAAGCCACTGAAAAGCTAAGTAAGAATAAGGTGATAAGAAATCAAAGTAAAAATCCATATTTAACCTAAACTGTTTATTTTTAAATTACTTTATCAAAGATATTCCACAAGGAGAACTATTTTACTCAGCTATCTAAAAACAGGAACTAAAAAAAAAGGATGCAATTTATCAAAATCATTCATAAAATATAGGTAATTCAACCTATCAGGAAAAATATGGCCTATACACCTCTTCGCATAAGTACAGTGAAACCAAATCGTGAGCTTACTTTCGATCTCTTTATTTTCTTTAAGGAACAATATATTCCTTATGCATCAAAAGGTTCCAAAATTGAGGAAGAAAAATATAAGAAATTAAAAAAACAAAAGATCGCAAAATTCTATATAGATGAGTCCGATGAATTAAATTACCAGAAATTTTTAGATAATCTGCTCATGGAAACCATGAATTCGGAAACTGCGACAGTTGATGAAAAAGTGAATCTCGTAGAAGGAGCTTGTGGTTCAGCTCTAGAGAGAATGCAGGAAGACCCAGAGAGCGAGTCGTCATATAAGATGACTGAAAATGCAGCAAGAACACTAAGGCAATGTATCTCATCAAACCCTGAGGCCATGAAGGCGATCTTTGGAAAGCCTGTTGAAAAAAATGAGCAGATAGTTAAGCACTCTCTGAACGTAAGTGCCTTGGCCACTAAGCTTGGTCAAAAAATGAAACTCACAGAAGATCAATTAGATGAAATTGCGGTAGCTGGACTACTTCATGATATTGGTCTTATGCAATTGAGTGAAGAAACAAGAGAATTATTTAATAAGAATAAGAAAGAACTTACACCTGAAGAAAAGCTCGCCTATGGCGCACATGTAAAAGATTGTATTTCTGTTCTAAAAGATAAACCTTACGTCAATCAAGCCTCGATGGAGCTTATAACAAATCACGAGGAAGTAAAGTCAGGAGAAGGTCCTAATAAGAAAGTCAAATTGAGCCAGAGCGAGTATATCCTCTCTCTTGTAAATATCTATGATAAAATCGTTATTACAACAGAGTTAACTCCTAAAGAAGCCATTAAAGAAATATTAATAGATGAACTTGGAAACTTTGAGTTAGACTTATTAAATAAATTCAAAGAAGTGTTAACAGAAGAGGGAATTCTTGATCTATAAAATACTCTTAATTCTTTCTCTTACTCTGCTTTCTTGTAGTAAGACAGATTTTACAAAAAATGAATGCGAAATACTCTCTATGAAGAAATTCAAAGGCTTTCATACGGAATCAAATCAATTTGATAACTACTGTACTAAATATGATCTTCATTATACCGGAGCTCTATGTAAGAAGGCCCTCAATCAACTGATCTTGGGCGCTCGCTTAGATAAATTAGAAAAAGAGCATGGAGCAAGTATTAGTGAGTGTTTTACTAAGAATGACCTTAAAAAGTTTACTACTAAAGAATAACTCTAAAACTATCTAATCTTACATTACACTGGTCTAGAATTATGAGTAACTCATTCTTCTTCATTCCTAGCCACTGAAGCTCTTCATCTTTTACAGAAGTATTAATTTTCTTAAGATAATTTAACCTTTCCTCGTCTTGAGTAATAGATCTTATTAAATTCTCTTTAAAGCTTTCCTTTTCCATCGCTGCAACCTTTGCTGCAATTTCATTGGCAGAATTAATAACTTTAGCAACTCCGGCCTTTGGGAACTTCGATACTTTAATAATATCTTCTTTTGAAGCTCCACCTACTTTTGAATCTAGGAAGCCCTTATCCCACTTATCAGAAAAATTTTCTCCTGTATTATCTAGGAGAACTCTAATAATTTTTGGTGGAAAATATTTACTAGATTCCAATTCTTGATTATGAATGGTCTCAAAAATAAAGAAGAACTCAAAGAATATCTTATTTCCCTTTGACTCTCTTCTCTTAGCAACACTATATGAACCAAGTCCTTCACTAATGATCAAGTCACTAATTCCTTGAACCATTGGGTGATCCCAAGTAAGAAAACCAAATTCTTCTCTCTCTAGCGCCATCAGTCTATTAAAGGTGTACGTCTTTCCATCTCTATCAAGCTCTGGAAAATGAGGTAGGAGCATATTCTCAGTTGGTCTTAAAAAAAGAGTATCTTGATTGATATCATCTGAATCAACTCCTAGATGATGAAAGACGGAGTCTAAATAATTTCTTAGCTCACTTGAATTATCAATTTCTCTAATTGCAGATCTAATTTTTAATGCAATATTTTCTTTATAAGAGTTCTTCTCAATAAGAACATCGCGTCCCTCTTCAAGCTCTTTGGTCACGAGTTTGTACTCTTGTCTCGTTTCAGAGATGAGTTGTTCAATATCAATATTTTGAATATCTTCTACTCTATCTTTGAACTTTCTAAAAAGTATTCCTCCGCACTTCGCAGAGTCAGTGAAGGCATTAAATCCTTCTTGATACCATCTAAAAAGTAAGTGCTCACTCGAATCCTTAACCAGAGGAACATGAATTTGAATGTCTCTCTTTTGACCGATACGATCAAGTCTTCCGATTCTCTGTTCTAAATAATCAGGGTTTGAAGGAAGATCGAAGAGAATTAGATTTGATGCAAATTCAAAGTTTCTCCCCTCTGAACCAATTTCTGTACACAGAAGAATTTGAGCACCATCTGGCTCTGCGAAGTAAGCTGCTTGTCTATCTCTTGCCATTAACGATAAGTCCGAATGAAAGACTGCCGTATTGGTACTCGCCGCATTTTCTCTAATAAATTTTTCAAGAGCTAGAACTTTACTTTTTGACTTACAAATAAGGAGAGCTTTCTCACCTTTTAAGTCTTCCAACTTCTCTAAGAGCCAGAAGGCCTTAGACCTAAATATATTTACATCTAAATTATCCGTTTTTTCATCTAAATCTATAATCGCTTCATTTAGAATTCTCTCCGGAAAGAAATCAAAGACTTCTCTCATCCTCTCCCTAGTATTTCTAATATAGATTCTTCCCGTACCATGCCTATCTAATAAGTCAGATATAATTTCTTCCTTACCTTTTGTTGCATCAATATCTACAGATGCTAGAAGCTCTTTTTCTTCAACATCAAGTTCAACTGAGCCTTCAATTTTTCGAACAATTCCAGCAAAGTGTTCAAAGCTCTCATGCTCTTTTACAAAATCTTCATAAGAAAAGAACCTGTCTGGATCAAGAATCTTTAAACGACTAAAGTGTCCCTCTAGACCTAATTGTTCAGGAGTTGCAGTGAGAAGTAATACACCATTAATTCTTGCAGACAAGTTCTGAACGAGATCATACTCGAGAGATGACTTCTCCTGTGACCACTTTAGGTGATGAGCTTCATCCACAACAAGCATATCGTAATCAGCTTGGTCTAGAAGTTCTCTGGCCTTCTCAGCTCCCCTCAGGAGTCCTAAGGATACAATTGCATTTTCATTCTCTAAGAAAGGATTACTTCCTTCCATTAATTCTGTTTCTTGATTTATAACAGTGAAAGATAGGGAAAACTTTCTATGAAGCTCAATAAACCACTGGAAGACAAGAGAGTCGGGAACAACAATTAAAACTCGCTGCGCTCTCTTAGTTATAAGCATTTGATGAATAATCATCGCTGCTTCAATTGTTTTTCCAAGTCCTACTTCATCCGCAAGAAGAACTCTTGGAATTGGTCTATTAAAGACTTCTTTAGCAACATAGAGTTGATGTGGGATGAGACTTACTCTAGGACCTAACAATCCCTTAACTTCAAGCCCGCTATATTCATTCTTATATTTTAATGTTTCATATCTTAGCTGAAAGTGATCATGAGGATCGCAGAGGCCATTAAAGAGTTTATCCTCAGGTTTATTAAATGACATAAGATCACTTAAATCTAATTCCGAAATAATTCTCTCACCACATAAGTAGAAAGCAAGTCCTTCTTCTTCAGTGACTTTATCGACGACGAGCTTCTCCCCTTCTTCGATGATGATTTCATCGCCCTCAGCAAAGAGAACTCTCTTAATTGGACAAGTTTTAATTCCGTAATTTCTCTCAACACCACTGGCGGAGAAAACAATCGAGACTGTCTTATCCGTAAGGTTGTTCAAAATCCCTAAACCTAACTCTGGTTCTGCTTCACTGATCCATCTTTGACCAATCGTAAATTTCTTCATTTAATATATCCCTAGGATTTAATTTCCGAGACCATAGAACAGTAATCCACATGCGACAAGAATCATTACATAGAGAATGTAAAGATTGGTCTTTCCTCTCTTAAGGTCTTGCGCTGTAACTTTTGGATTTAGAGGTTTTTTATTTGTCTTAGGCTTTCTTACCTTATTCTTTCCCATAATCTCCTCTTATATTTATTGGGCCTTAAACATTTCTTTAAAAAAAGAAATTACGCCGGGTTTAGTATTAATCTTCTTCATTTCAGATGAGAGCTCCTTGATCTCTTGATCCAACTTCATCTGCTTACTATCTACAAAATTATCCCAATCTCTCGCTTTTTCAATCTCAACAAAGCCTTCTCGCAGCTTATTTACCAGTTCATTATTCTCTTGAACCTTCTTCCTAGCATTCTTAACCGCTTCTCGAGCTGAAATTGTTCGCGTCTGCGCTCCCAACTTATCAAATGTTTCCCAAGGTCTAAGAACTCTCTGCTCTTCTAATTCAGTAGCTTTTACTTTCGTTGCTTTATTCTTTGCAGTAACATCATTTAATCTTATCGCCATACATTTTCCTGACTTTCAGTCGAAGTGCCATAGTTATAGCTATCAGTATTTTGACTCTCAAAATCTCTCTGCTCAATTAAGGCCTCAACTCTTCCATGAACTTCCATTAAAACAGACATCATTTCGTCAGAGACAACTTTTCCCGGACAATGCTCTATCAGAGATTTATTCATCGCCGTAGCTTCTTCTCCAGAGACACTTTCTCTAATTGCTCCGGCAATGCAGCCTTCTACATTTCCACGGTACCATTCCAAAATATCCTGACTGAGCTTTCTGTTTAGACTATACTTAGTTGGAACAAAGATAGACTCAAAGTTCATTCTCATCTCTGCTTTAAATTCCTCTAAGAAAGTAGAAAAAACCTTAAAGTTTCTAAAATTATTAATCTTACATTCAAGTGGAGAAACTAAGGCATCACAGGCCACTAGAGCATTCGTAGTCAATTTATTCCAATTAGGAGAGCAGTCCATGATAATAAGATCAAAGTGCTGCTTCAAAGGATCAATAACCTTTTCTTTTAACCAAAACTCTCTTCTATTAATATTACTTAGAGAATCGTTTAAGGCCACGAGTTCAGGTGTTTCGGGAATGAGAAAGAGATTTTCATTATCAGTAGAAACAATTGTTTCATTTAATCTAACAGAGTTAGAGAAAACATCAGACAAACCTTTAGTTCTATTTAATTTCTCTAAAATATAATTAAGATCACCAGAGTCTTCAATCCCGTCATCAAAACCTAGAGCGGTCGTGACATCACCCTGAATATCGAGTCCAACAACACAGGTCTTAAGTCCATGTAGCGCTCCTGTCCTTGCAAGGTTGAGCGCAAGAGTACTTTTTAGAACTCCACCCTTTGTTGTAAATACGCAAAGGCTTACTGGAGAAGAGAATTTTCTAAAAAATCCCACTTTCTCCCCTATCAATGGGAGGTCAGATTCTTTAAAACCTTTACGGTATAAAGCACCAGATCTATATTTTACTTGAGAAGGAATAACACCAGACTCTTCTAGCCTAGTAATCTCTTCCTTGAGTTCTGGACCACCAAAAATAGCCGCCACTTTCTTTAGAGGGTAGTAAGTCTCATTCACTCTTATCTTCCTGTTTTGAGTATCCTTAAATTATAGAAAACAAAGGGATAGAGTGTCAAAGTTTGTTCAGACTAAAGTACTCATATAATCAGACACTACATGTCAAAGAGAAGAAATTCTCCCTAGAATAAAAAAGAATTGTTATTATCGTCTCTAACTAGGAATAACCATGCACGCATCAATTATTATTGGCTCTATAATCTGTTTAGCGATTCTCTTTCTAATCTCTAAAATTCTATTTAATCTCTTCTCTAATTCTCATATTCTAAAGTATGAAATGCCTTCCGGATGGAGTCAGAAAATTTCCAAAAGATATTCTTTATTTCAAAAATTAAATAAAAGGGAACAAATTCAAGTCAGTAAGAAGACTCAAATACTCGTCGCCCAAAAGAAAATTAAAGGCCTCGAAAGTCTAGAAGTAAATATTGATTTAAGGCTTGCTCTTAGCTTTGAAATGTCTCTTTTAAATCAACAAAGGGCCACATCAAATCTCTATAAGAAAATAAGTCCTATCACAGTTCTTCCCTACACAAAGTGGGAAGAATTTAAAAATAGAAACTCCTTCACTCTTTATTGGGATAATGAAAGAAAGAAGCTCTTCATTGAAACCCCTGAGAATACCTTACTCGAAAATACTTACTACTTATGGCTTAAGGCAGATAAGAGATTTTCAAAATTTGAAGACTCAGACCTTCTGAGAATTCATCAAGAATTGAGCGAAGGAATCTGGCCAATTTCAAATAGCGAAGCTAAAGAATTTTTAATGATAAAATAAATATGACCTAACCTCGCTGCGTGGTATATTAGAGCCGTGATAAAGCTAAAGTCCAAAGATGGAAAAAACTATATTCTAAGACCTCTGAGAGCTGATGATAAGATCAACTTAGTTGAAGGTCTTAAGAAAATGTCCCCAGAGTCAATCTACAACCGCTTCCACGGTTTCAAAAAAGAATTCAACGATAAAGAACTTTCAAGCCTAACGGAGCTAGATGGTGTCGATAGATTCGCTTTTGCCCTAGGAGAAGTTAATGAATCAGGCGATGCTGAAGGCGTAGGAATCGCAAGATATCACAGGTCTGCCGATCCAGAGAGGGCCGAATTTGCGATAACACTCATCGATAGAATTCAAGGTCAGGGGCTCGCTAAACAAGTCACACTAGAGCTTATAAAAGTTGCAAAAAGTAATGGTATTAAATTTTTAGATGGAACGCTTGAGAGCACTAACACTAAAATGATAAACTTCATCCACTCACTTGAAGGGTTTTCCATAAAACATGCAGGTGGAGGTCTATTAAAAATGGAGGCCGACTTATCTTTCTACTAGTCTTCCTCTTTACCAATTTATCACTCGCTAATTGCCAATACTCACTTCCCTATAAAAAAGGTGCATCCTATAGACTTCTTCAAGTTTGGAATGGAAAGCATAGTCATCAAGCTCCTCTAGAGTATGGTTTAGACTTTGATTTAAAAGTTGGAACTCCTGTCTATGCCGCAAGATCCGGAACTATTTTAAAAATAAAGAACGATTCAAAGAAAGTAGGAACATCAAAGAAATTTATAAAAGATGCAAACTTTATTCACATCAAACATAGCGATAATACTTTTGCTCTCTACGCTCACTTAAAGTTTAATGGAGTGAAAGTAAAAAAAGGACAAATAATTAGAGAAGGTGAATTGATTGGATACTCTGGAAACACCGGCTTTAGTGACTCCCCTCATTTACACTTTGAAGTTTATCGAAAAGACAAAAATCAGTATAAAAGAAGGTCACTTCCTGTGACCATAGCGACACAGTACGGGCCGCTTCTTGGCCTAGAACTTGGAAAAAGCTATAGGGCCGTTAAAAATGATAAGCCTTGCCCATGAACTACAACATTGAGTAACCCAAAAGGCAGAGCTATTGAAAATGTCACAGGAATAAAAATTCCCATGCCAATCCCAACTGCAAACGCCATCCATAGCATCTTCAAAAAATGAAGAATTGACTTCATTAACGACTCCATCCATTAACTAATTTGTTCTATATATTTATGCTAATGAATTTACAGATAGTTGTCATTAATACCTTTCTAAAATTGTATGACATCTGTTGATATAAATTCTATTGATAATTCAAGAAGATTTTATTTTAACTTAATCATCTTCTGGTCGTTGGCGTAGTCCTCTTTAGAAATAGAGGTTTCCTGCGAGACATGCTTAATTTTTTCTACGATATCAGCTATTCTATCAAGTGCGACATGAACTTTATCTAAGCCTTCTAAGCTTCCCGTCATCTCACACTTTTCAATATACCCAAGAGCAATTGCTAAAGGATTATTTATTTCATGATGATAAGTCACAATCATAGCATTAGCAGTTTCTAGCTCGCTCTTTTTCATATTTTCTATATTCATCTCTTTAATTGAGAGATGAGTCTTCATTCTAGCTTCTAAAATCTCCATATTTATTGGCTTCATCACGTAATCATTTGCGCCAAGCTTAAGGGCAGAAACAATGTCTGAGGTTTCACTCATTGAAGTTGTCATAATGATAGGAAGTTCAACTTGAGAAAAGGATTTTCTAATTTCCTCCATGACCTCAAGCCCTGTCATATCCGGCATCATAATATCTAGGAGTATCAAATCAAAGTAATGGGGACTCTGCTTTAGTAGATGTAAGCAATCCACTCCACCATTGACAATAGAAGTATGAAAGCCTCTTTTCTTGAGTCTCTTTTCAATTAATTTTGAAGTAATTTCATCATCATCAACAATTAGGATATTCAAGATCTTCTCCATTTAGAACATGAAGATTATCTCAAATTAAGATTTCTTAAGAAAGGGGGAAAGAATCCCCCTTTAAGTAACTGACTACTTCCCTAGGTACTCTTGTCCACCAAGGTAAGGTCTTAGTTTCGCTGGAACTTTAATTCTACCATCTGCTTGTTGATGGCACTCCAAGAAAGGAACAAGCGTTCTTGGAGTTGCTACTGCTGTATTATTCAAAGTGTGCACAAATTGTACTTTCCCATCACTATCTCTATATCTTGTATTAGTTCTTCTTGATTGCCAGTCATGCAACTGAGAACAACTATGTGTCTCTCTGTATTTTTCTTCTGAAGGCACCCAACATTCAATATCATACATACGAACTTTTCCAGTTCCCATATCTCCTGTACAACATTCCACAATTCGATATGGAAGCTCAAAGTCTTGAACAATTTCTTCAGAAGTTTCTAAGAGGATTTTATGCCACTTATCTGATTCTTCAGCAGAGTTCTTACAAATTACATACTGCTCAACTTTCATGAATTGATGAACTCTGATTAATCCTCTTACATCTCGACCATAGCTTCCCGCCTCTCTTCTAAAGCAAGGAGAATAGCCTGCGTAGAGAATTGGTAACTTGTCTTCTGTTAAAATATCTTTTGCGTGCAGAGAGTTTAATTGAACCTCTGCTGTTCCCGATAAATAAAGGTCGTCGTCAGGAAGATAGTAAACTTGATCTTTTCCTGTAGGAAAGTGACCAGTTCCAACAAGTGCTTCCTCTCTAGCTAGAGAAGGAGTTGAAACAAGAGTAAAACCTTTTGCTTGAAGCTTTTCAAGAGCATATCTATGCATCGCCATTTCTAAAAGAACCATATCATTTCTTAGAGAGTAACTTCTAGACCCACTTACAGAAGCGATCTTTTCAAACTCGGCCCAACCTTGTTTCTCTAAAATTTCAACATGATCGAGAGGCTTGAAATCAAAGTTTGGCAATTCACCAAATTTCTTAACCTCAACGTTATCATTCTCATCGTTACCTATTGGCGCGAGAGGAGATGGAACCATTGGAGTCGTTAAAAGTAGATTTCTAAACTCAGCTTCTTTATCTGTAAGCGAAGGCTTCATAGCGTCTAGCTCTGTACCAATAACTCTTCCCTCTTCTATAAGAGCTGGTCTCTCTTCTGCCGAGGCCTTTGGGATCTTCTTTGAGTGACTATTTCTCTTTTCTTGAAGTTCTTGAACTTTTCCCTTTAGGTCGGATATTTCTTTGTCTAAAGACAGTAATTGGTCAAAATCGAATGCAATATTCTTAACTTTTGCAGCCGTTTTAACAGCGTCTAGATTTTCTCTGATGAACTTAATATCTAACATTTAGGTACCTCAATATTGGGAAAAAATTATATTGACCAATTTATTACAAAAGTCTCTAATAATCAAAGGCTGACACAGTACGCACACAGTCAAACTTGTTGCAAATAACCAAACTCGTGTAATAATAAATTTATGAAAAAAATACTAATTGTTGACGACGAAAAAATCTTAGCAGACTGTCTTAGAGAAGAATTTGAATTCCTAGGTCACGAAGTAGTCGTAGTTAATGAATCTAGTGATGCCCCGGCACAACTATTTTCCAATAACTTCGATATCATTCTGCTCGACATAAAAATGCCAAAGATCAATGGGGTTGAGCTTTTTGAGCAAATTAGACCTCACACTGATGCCAAAATAGTCTTTCTCTCTGCCATAAGCGACATGATGAGTCATGACCCTGTTCTTCAGAAGGCAGATATGATACTAGAGAAGCCATTCTCAGTAGAAGACATTAAGAAAATTGTAGATTTAGCAAAGTAGGAAAAATAATGGCAAAGTGTAAATTTTGTAGCAAAGATATTTCATGGCTCAAGGAAGGAAGAAAGTTCACTCCAGTTGAGGGAGATGGAACCGTCCACAAATGTGATGAAATGATGAATTCCATGAAGAGCATCAAGAGTATGGAGCGCTCTTCCCTATCTCCAGAAGAAATCAAGAAATACGAAGAAGCGATCAATAAAAAGAAGAAATAGACCTCCTAACCCACCATTAATAGGCTCATTCCACTTTTTTGCCCTCTAGAAGCCTTTGTTCATGGTACGATATAGTATATGAGCAAGCAGGAGGCGCCTATTTATCGCTATTCTCATCTCATCATTCTCTTTTTCTTGAGCTTGAGTACGTTCTCAAAAGATATATCTGACTATCAAGAAACTAAATCCCTTCAATTTCAATGTATTCAGAAAATCTTAAATCACCCCTTCACTAAAGCTCACTACCCTAATCTTACGACTGATCAAACCTCTAGTATGTATTATGAATTTCTCACCCAAATTGATCAATTCTGTAATTGCCAGAGCAGTATTCAAAAGAGTGAAAATAAAGAAAAGAATGCTGACTTCTTTAACTGGAGCTTTAAAGATAAGAGGATTACTTTTGAAAAAGAAGACCAGTGTATTTTAAAGAATTTCTCAGATCATGCGATACACACTATATATACAATCGCTTTAGATACGAAATTAAGGAAGCATTTAAACCTTAGAATAAAACATAGACTTCCAAACTCTGCTTATCACTTGGCCACAGAGAGTTCTGCAGAGATGAAGTTCAATTGTATTGAAGAAAAAATTCTTAGAAGTTGTTCTAAAATAAAGAGCTTAAGAACAACTTATAATTGCATTCAAAGCTCGACTGACAATTTCAAAGAATTCGACACTTTTGAGCGCCAATGCCCACAATTTCAAAATGAGCAAAGGCTAGCACAAACAGTTGACCTGATCTAGAGATTGGTAGGTAACTTCCCACCAAGTAATTCCGCCAAAGTCTTCGTCGTTTCGATTTTAGAAAGAACAATCTTCATTACAGCGGTCATAGGAACAGCAAGGAACATTCCAGGAATTCCCCAGACAAGCCCCCAAAAGAGTAGAAAGAGAAGTATTACAATTGGGTGTAACCCAAGGTTCTCTCCCATAATCTTTGGCTCTACAACGTTTCCAATACTAAATTGAATTGCACTTGATATACTCATTACAGTTACAAGTTCAAAACCTGGTCCAAATTGTAGAAATAGAACAGGAAGAGGAATCAGTACAGCAATGATTGAGCCAATACTTGGAATAAAATTTAGTAGAAAAGTTAAAATCACAAACATAAAAGCTAAATCTACTTTTAAACTAAATAGTAGAATTCCTACAAGTAATGCTGTTATAAAAGACATGAAAAACTTTGTTGCGACATATTTAGAAATTTTATAGTGAACTTGTTTGACCATATCATTATTAATCTTTGTTACGCCTTCTCCCGCAATGAGAAAGAGCACCATGATCACTATTAAAATAGTATTTGAGATAAACATCATTAGACTACCAGAGAACTTTTTAAAAATAGAAAGAACTGGAAGTTCTTGAATTGTACTCTTAATTACATCAGGGTTAATTTCAATATTATAAGAATTTAAAAAAGCGATGACAGAGTCAACAGCAAGAGTGAAACGAATATGGTAATCCCCTATTCCATCTATAAATGTATTTAAACTTTTTACAATGAAGATACTTACTAAAACTGAACAGAAAATAAATATTCCCATTGTAAGAACCACCGCAATAAAACGTGGAGCTTTCAACCTTGTCTCAAACCAATCGATTGAAGGGCCAGAAACAGAGAAAATAAAAAGAGAAATTACAAATGGAATCAAAATCGATTTGGTATAAATGAGTGCTCCTGTAAAAGCGATAAATGTTAAAATCACTAAGCACACATTATTTATACGATCGTATGTATCTTTCAAGAAAACCTCCACTTATTAAGTAGTTAATAGTAGCCACATTAGTTGAATTGTACAATATCCCTAAAAATCAATACGTTACGAAGAAATAGTAAAGTTCTTCTGTCAAGTATCCGATGAGATGAACTATGACTAAGTATATCTATATATTCTCAATTGCCCTGCTCTTCTCTTGCTCAAGCGTGTTGACCCCAACATCCTCACGAACTCCCGCAAGTATAGAAGACGATCCAAATTGCGCCAATGTCGTTAGAAAGTTTATTACTAACGATTATAATGAAAGTCTTTTAAAAGAGATTGAAAATAAAGATCTTATTAAAAGGTCTACTAATACTATGCAAATAAAATTACCAAAGAAGAGCTGGTGGAATAAATTTAAAGACTCTTGGACTCATACATTTAAAAACTGGAATGATAATAAGTATGTGTCTTTCTATATGTACGATGAAGAAGAAACTGTTGCCAGCGCTGCTGCTTATGCAAAGTTTCTCAGAAAGACAGTAGATCAAGTAGAAGTCAATAAAGATGAAGAGTCAGTTTTAAAAACAATTGATACATGGTTCACTAAGTACACTCACTACGAGAAAGAGCTAAACGATCTCATCAATGAAAGGGTCTCTCTTGCCTATAATAGAGATATTTTAAAGAAGTATAATTTCGAAGGAAATAGGGCCGAAGTTGATCTCATCTTTGTAAAGAATGGAGAAGAAGTCCATGAGAAGATGATCTTCTACAAGGACGATAAGAACCTTCAATACTATATTAAACAACTGGATAAGAGAATTACAGAACTTGACGGTGGAATGTTCGACTGGTGGTTTGATGAAGGCGTTATCAAGCAGAGAATCATTCAACAAGCAATGCTACAAGATAAGCTCATCATTACTCACCGAGAGCTTGAGTACTACATCAATAATACAGAAGGAATTACAGCGGGCACTCTTCAAACACTAAAACTAAAGTTGAAGCAATTTGAAGAGGCCATTGATAATCTAAACTTCACTCCTTCAAAGTATGGAATAAATAAAATAGCGAATAGATCCATCAGAAAAGAAATTGCAGCTCTTCCTAAAACAGTGAAAACCTTCAAAAAAGTTCAAGATGGAAAGAAGGTGATGAACGAGCTTTTGACAGATCAAGACAAAGATCGATTAAAGTTCTTCACCAATGGATATGCCAGAGTCTTCCAAGGAACTGCTCTAGGAGCCTTTGCGACTGGTTCAGGAACTTCAATCTGGATTGGTTTAAAAGAATACTTTATGTGGGGAGAAAATAAGAAGTATGCCTGTGTAAAGCTTCCAGAAGAAAAAGAATTCTTAAATTGTATTCAAGAATATATTGAAAAGAGATACCCAGTTCTCTTTCAAGCTGCAATTTTAAGTGGAGACTTCAATCCATTTGATTACGAGAATATTCCAGAAGATCAAAAAGAAAGCTATATGGAAGAACTTGAACATATCAAAAGGTTAAGAGTTACTTTTAAGATCCTTGAGGCAAGGAAGAAGAAAACAAGAGAAGATCTTTCAGAGTCAATTAAAACGATGTATGACTCTATTGTTATCAATGAAGACGAACTTCATTCCTGTGCAAGGCTCACTCTAGAACTATTCCCAGGATGTATGATTGACTACTTAATGCAGAAATTTCCGGGAGTCTTTTCCGCTTGGACGACTCAAAATGGCGATCTAAAAGGAGGAGAAGTTGATATTTATGATTTCAAATCGATTCCTGACAATTACAGAGAGCTCTACAAAGTTGAAGTAGAAAAGATTAGTGCTCAAAGGGCCACCTACGAAGATTTTTATAGTGATTTTTCTAAAGATGCCGTTTTTCTTTTAGAGTGATGATACTTCTTCGTCACTCTTTAGAATAATTATTACCCCTATGATAATCATTACTCCGCAGAGAAATTGTCCCATGGTAAAAATCCCAAAGTAGAGACCAATCTGAGGGTCTGGACTTCTAAAGAATTCAATGACAAACCTAAAGAATCCATAGAAAGAAACAAAGAGTCCGGTACAAAAGCCTCGTCTATTTAGCTTATTTCTTCCAAAGAAAAATAAAATAAGAAAGAGAGTCAACCCTTCTAATAACGCTTCATAAATTTGCGAAGGATGCCTAGGCTCTCCATTATAAAACTTAGGAAAGATTACGGCCCATGGAACATCCGTCACTCTCCCTGCAAGTTCTCCATTTATAAAATTTGAAATTCTTCCAAAGAAAATACCTATTGGAGCAAAGATGCTGATAGCGTCAGTGAAGGTTAAAAATGGTACTTTATACTTTCTTGATTGATAGAAAGTATAAAGACCAATTCCAATAATTGCCCCATGAAAACTCATCCCTCCTTCCCAGAGAGCGAATACTTTCATTGGTTCTTTTAGATAGTAGCCTAAATTATATATAAGAATGTAGCCTATTCTTCCCCCAAGGACGAGAGAGAGAAAGCCGATTGAGAGATAGTCATGAATCAACTTCTTTGAGAGAGTGATTTTCTTCTTAGAAGATAAACTCATCACTCCAAAATAAACAATGAAAAAACCTGCTATATAAGAAAGCCAATACCAAGGAAGGATAAACCATCCCCATTCAACCGCCATTGGAGATAAGTCATGTACGTAGTAATTCATTTAAATATGATAGCATAGAAATTTGTGACTAAAGAAGCTCTTTTACATCTGCGTGGAGAATTTGAACCGCCTCTAAGAATTTAGCCTGATACTTTTCTTCTACTTTAAATCGATCTATATCTTCTTTCATTATTTCTTGTTTGCTTAACTCATTTCTCTTTTCATGAGTTTTAAAGTTTTTTAACTCTTGGTACATATTAAAGAAGACTTCATAATCTTTCTTTGAGGAGTCTAACATCTTTGACTTATCAACTAACATTCGGATTCTAATACATCCCTCTGAAACCTCACATTGCTCTTGGATGAGGGCCTTAGAGATAATATCAAGACTTTCTAAAATAAACTTTTCCTTCTCTCTCGTATTCTTTAAACTCTCTTTTGCAAAGCTACTCTGTTGCTGAATTCTCTTCGCCAAGAAGAAAATAAGAGTACTTAATAAGGAGATCAAAAAAATAAGGCCTACTAGAATTTCAAAAAAGTACTTCTCTAACAAAATTATATCCTCTTACAACATATGCTGTGGTGTCTTTGGATAAACTCCTTCAGGAATTTCTAAGATCCAAGCATTTAGCGTTTCTACCAAACTAGCTGTATCACGATTTAATCGACCACCCAAAGGAAATTGATTAGACACATGATTTGCTCTGAATAAAATCTCTCGATTGGAAGGCTTAATTAATTTTAAAATATCTCGCATTTCAGTAGTTAACTCTCTTGAAGTTAGCATATCAAAATTTCCCTTCTCCACCATTCGCTTAAGAGGAGTTCCAGAGACAGCAACAGTCGTTAACAATGAGAAGAACTTTGGTGAAATTTTACTAATAAGCGCGGCCGTCTCACTCACGTGCTCCTGACTAAATTTACGCCCACCAATTCCTAACATTCCTATTATTGAGATATCCCACCCAGAAAGATGAAGCTTTTCACAGCCAGAAACCATGTCCGCAGCAGTATTTCCTTTAACAATACGGTGAAGAACCTGATCAGAGCCACTCTCCATTCCTAAATAAGCAATACTTAGCTTATTTTGCTTCAAGAGCTCTAACTCTTCCCTACTCTTATCTAACATATTCTGGGCCGTGGCATAGACACCAACTCTTTCTACGCTTGGAAAGTAGTGATTAACAAGCTTCAAAGCACCTAAGAGAAGTTCAGTACTCGCCCCCAAAGCATCACCATCACAAAAGAAGACTTTCCGAGGAGTATAGTTAAGCCTCTGAAAATACTCATGAGTGTTCTTAATTTCTAACTCAATTTCCTCTAAACTTCTTTCTCGGTACTTCTTTGAGCGATACATATTGCAGTAAGTGCACAGATTGTGAGAACAGCCGATAGTCACCTGTAGTAGAAAACTACGCCCTTCTGATGGCGGTCTAAATACTGGTTCTTCGTACTCTATAGGAAAGTCATACATAGTTTAATCTCTTTCAATAATATGATATGTAGACCTGATGAATACCATAAACATGAATTTTATTACAGATGAAAAAGAGTACTGGATTACTTCTATAAGTAATGAGAAGCACGTTATTGTATTCAAGGATAAAGAAACTGCTCATCAATTTAAGCTCTCACTTCTTCTTGGAACTGTTGATGCTCCTTGGGAGTCACCAATGGACTACACTTTTCTTCAAGACCGAGATGGAAAGTCGTTCTATGAAGTGAACGAAAATATTAATAAAAAAGATGACTGGAAAGCGGAAGCTTGCTGTCAATCAGGTTGTCCCGGATGTCCGTGGACAATCTCACAAGGAATATAATGGAAATTCATAAATTCTCTTTTAGAGGAAAAGTTAAAGGAAAAGAAGGTATTACACTTCTAGACTTTCTAGCAGAAGTGACTCCTCTCTCGAAGTCACTCATAAAGAAACATGCAAGCAATGGTGGGATTTGGATAAAGAAAAAAGGCGTTGGCCCACTCAATAGAATTAGAAGAGTAAAAACAGAATTAACCTCTGAAGACTATATAGAATGTCACTATGACCCAAATCTTCCAGAAGTAGATATGTCTCTAGTCAAACAAGTTTATAAAACAAAGTCTTGGGGTGTTTGGTATAAGCCAGCGGGTGTCCTTTCACAGGGAACAAAGTTTGGCGATCAGGCCTCAATTATTCGACATATTGAAAAAACAAAACCTCATGTCTACCTCATTCAAAGACTTGACCGTGAAACTTCAGGATTAATGATTATTGCTTACAGAGATAAAGTGGCACGAATTTTTACAAACGCCATGAAGAATAGACTTATTCGAAAATTCTATCAAGCAGAAGTACTTGGTACACTTAGAACTCCTGAAGGAGAAATTGATTTCGAACTAGAAGGAAAGAGTGCAAAAACGATTTATAAAGTTCACGAGGAACTAGAGCATAGCTCACTTGTTGAACTTGAAATTATAACAGGAAGATATCATCAGATTCGCCAACACTTTGAAAAAATCAAGCACCCAGTAATTGGCGACCCAAAGTATGGACGTCATAATAAGAATGATGATGGGCTGAAGTTAGTTGCCCATAAACTTGAACTTAAAGATCCGATCTCAAAAGAGGATCATATGTTTATTCTACCTGAAGAGTTAAGACTTTTTTAACTTCTTCTTGAGACCTGTTACTCTAATTTTCTTTGAAGTCGGCTTTAAAGGGCCGACCTTTAGGATACCTTTTTGAACTGGATATAAAATTCCCTGTCCTACTAGAAATGCTCTACCAATTTTTGCTATATGTGCCAATGCTACTCCAATATTTAACTGACTACTTTGTAGGCCTATAGCTTCCATTTATCCATACGCCCCACATCAATGTCTAAGACTTTGAAGTGAGTACTTTTCTATCCTTCTTGTAGCGGTCTAGATGCTCTAAATCTCTCTGATACTCCTTTCCCATCAACGGGGAAGAAATTAAGAAGTCTGCGCTTGTTTGATTACAGGCGAGAGGAATATTCCACACAGTGGCCAAACGCAATAAAGCTTTTACATCTGGATCATGGGGCATACTTTCTAATGGGTCCCAAAAAAATATAAGAAGATCTATTTTTCCCTCTGAGATTTTTGCACCTATCTGCTGATCTCCACCCAAAGGACCCGAAATAAATTTAGTCACACTCAGGCCCAACTCTTGCTCGATTAAGGTACCAGTTGTTCCCGTCGTGAAGAGTTTATGCTTCTTAAGAATTTCAATATTCTCTTGGCACCACTTAATTAGCTTTGGCTTCTTTGAGTCGTGGGCCACAAGGGCAATATTCTTTGATACCTTAATCATCTCTGTCTCCATTAGTGCATATTCACTTATTTTATCAAATATTCAATAATTTAACTAATCTATTTACTGATAGAGAATATCAATTAGATAGCATCGAAGCATTGATATAAACTATACAAAAGGAGTTAATATGAATGAAAAAATATATGAAACAACAGTCATTGGAGGAGGTTCAGCTGGAATTATGGCCGCACTTCGCTCGGTTTTAAATAACGACGAAACACTCTTCTTTCCTGGCAACCAAAAGAATAAGAAAAAATCACGCGCGATGTGGGTACGAAAAGTTGAAAATATTCCAGGTTTTCTAGATTTCAAACAAGGTATAAATAACCCTAACAAACAGGCCTATGACTACCTCTCAGATGAAAAGTATGCAGATGTTTTCATTCCACAAAAAAACACAGGGATCAAGAGTATAAAAAAAGAAAGTGATGGGATATTTACTCTTATAGATTCTAATGAAAAGAAATGGAGAACTAAATACGTTATTCTCACGACAGGAATGATGGATGTTCAACCTTTTATCGAAAATGATATTCGAGCAATTTTTCCTTTTGCAAACAGTCAAGCAATAGAGTACTGCGTTCGATGTGATGGTCACCACACTAAGGATAATGAAATCGCTGTCATTGGTCATACCACTTCTGCGGCCTGGGTCTCAATTATGATTAATGAGAGATATAATATTCCAAATTTAACAATCATGACGAATGGAAAATCACCAGAGTTTGACGATGAAACAAAAGAGCTTATAGAACTCTACGGTATTAACGTAGAAGAAGGTGAAATTGTAGATTTCTTAGGAGACAAGAAAGAAGGTATACTTGAAGGATTTATTCTTGATGATGGAAGTATTATTCATGCACAGAACGCCTTTGTCTCACTTGGGGTTATCGTCTACAACGAGCTTGCACTAGAGCTTGGTGCGAAAGTCGATCAAAGAGGCTTTGTCACTACCGACGAAAAAGGTCAATCATCTATTGAAAACTTCTACATAGCAGGAGATTTAAGGGCGGGTATCAAGAAGCAAATTTACACCGCTTGGGATTCCGCCGTTGATAGTGCAGATGATATAAATGCTAAAATAAGAAGAGAGAGAAGGCAAAAACAACTTCTAGAGTTTAGAGCAAAAAAAGGAGATAATTAAAAAAAAGGAAGGTTTATGATAAGTGAAAGTAAGTTTCAAATGTGGAGAGGAACAATCGCTCTCGTTCAAGTTGATAATAAAGTTTCTAACGAAGAGAAATTATGGCTTGATGAGCACTTGAAGAAGATTCCATTTACAAAAGAGCAAAAAGAAATACTACTTAATGACTTTAGAAATGGAATCAAGCTCGACGATGTTCTATTGGCCTCTCTAGATCCAAGAGAGAGAGGAATGCTTGTAAGCTTCGCCAATACGATCTTCAAGAGGGATGGACTAGTACCAGAGGAAGAAGTCATACTTAATCAGTTAACAGAGAAAATTCTGGGTGATTTAAATATGAGTGATCTCACAAAAGAAGTTGAAGATTTAGAAGACTCAATGGAAGTTGAAGCAGAAGGAAATATCTTCAAGAAATTAATTACAATTGTTACCTCTTTCTTGTAATGGAATCTCTTAAGAATATTCCGACATTTGAAGAGCTACGCAAGATCACTAAGGTAAAGTCTATTTTCTTTGACATGGATGGAACTCTTGTCAATACTGAACCTCTCCATGCAAGAGCATTACAAGAAACACTGAAACAATTATCTTCTTCTAAGAAATTCACAAAAGAAGAACTTCTTAAAAGATATCATGGTCTTGCAGATCATTTTGTCTACGCAGATTTGAAAGTATATATCAACGCAAGTCTTCCAAATTTCCTAGAAATAAAAAATAGTATTTTCCTAAAATTACTAGATGAATCTGAAATATTGATTGATGACCGAATAATGGAGCTTCTTAGAGATCTTAAGAGCAACGGCTATCAACTCGCTCTGATAACAGCATCAGAAAAAGTTCCCGCGTTAATGCTTCTAAAGAAAGAAGGTATTGAAAAGTTCTTTGATTTAATACTAACCAGAGATGATTGCCAAAGGACAAAGCCAGACCCTCTTCCCTACCTAGAAGCCCTAAGACTTCTAGACATCACTAAAGAGGAAGCTTTTATTTTTGAAGACAGTGAGGCAGGCATTCAAGCTGCTAAGAATAGTGGAATTCCCTTTAAGGCCGTAAATTGGTTCTAATTAATTATGTCTAAAGTAATAAATATTATCTTTCACTTTATAGACACCATCTCTCTTATTTAAATATGGACTACGCCCTTTAAACATTCTTGTAAAGATACTTTTAAGTTCAGCAAACTTCTTCTTATCTTCCACTAAGTAATGCCGATGCCCCCTAGAGGCTAACTTAGAAATATTTAAATATTTTGCATTACTAGATCTATCACTCTTATTCTTTTTAACCGCTTTATCAAGGTTTCTCCCTAGTCTTGTTCCTTCATAATCTTCATAGTCATTACTGAATTTATCTAAGAGTTCACTGCCAAAGAGGACAATATCGTTATCATTATATGTAATATAATTCTCTTTTGAGAAGTCAATTCTATCTACCCAACCGGCATGGTCACGAGCAGGAACATCTGCGGCATTTATTAAGAGATTAGAGAATAAATTCGCTTTAAAGTCTCCCGGATGGTAATAATTTTCAACCATTTCTTTAAAGACAATATTTCCCATACTATGAACAAGTAAGTTCAGCTTTACTCCAAACATCTTTAATGGATGTCTTCTAACATAGGCATTTAATTCAGAGAGAAACTTTGAAAGATCTTCGGCCGAAGAAATTGCATTTCCAACAGGTCTTTCAACAGCCGATTTCCACGACGGCCAATGAAACATGATTGTTTTAACACCAAAACTTTCCTCAATTTCAGAGATAACACCAAGACCTTTCTCTGGATGCTTTCCTCTTCCATGAATAAAGATATTTATATAACGAGCTCTGCTTCCATCAAGAACTTCTTTCATCGCTCCCTCTACATCTGTCACATCAAAACGTTTACCAGATGATATATAAAGCCCTGTCTCCGCCATTGAAGAGAGACTTAATAGTAAAAGAGTCAATGTTAAGAACATCTTCACAGACGCCTCCAAATTAAAGTTATAGAGGCTTTCTCGACCTAAATTCTTTCCAACTTTATAAATGAGCGGCAGTTTTTTTCAGTTAAAAATTAAAAGTTGAGAAGTTCTGACAAGTTAAGCTCCTTAGTTGACTAAAAAGGTTTTCAACTATTTTTAAAATATCCCTCTTATCTTCCGAGAAGAGGTTGTGAACATTTTGAAAGAGGATAGTATGCGCTTGTTTTTAGTTTTCTTGATTTTTATTAATACAATTCATGCAGGATATAACCTTGACGAAAAAATTGGTCAAATGATCCTTGTAGGTTTTAGAGGAAGCGAAATAGATGTAAACCATCAAGTAGTCAAAGATATTAAGCAGTCTAAAATTGGGTCAATCATCTTATTCGACTATGATGTAAAACTTGAATCGAGAAAGAGAAATGTCATTGATAAAGATCAATTAATTGATCTAACAAAGAGAGTTCAAAGAGAAAGTGAAATTCCTCTTTTGATTACAGTAGATCAAGAAGGTGGACTAGTTCAAAGACTCAAACAAAGACACGGCTTCCATAAAGTCCTCTCCCCTGAAGAAATTGGAAAGAAAAATAATTTAAATTTCACTTATAGTGAAAGTAAGAAACTCGCCAAAGACCTAGAGTCCGTCGGCATCAATTTAAACTTTGCCCCAAGTGCTGATGTCAATACGAATCCAAACAATCCTGTAATTGGAAAGATTGAAAGAAGTTACTCTTCAGATCCAAAGAAAGTAAGTCAACATGTTGCCGCTTTTATCAAGTCTCACCATGAACAAAATATTGGAACGACCATAAAGCACTTTCCAGGACATGGGTCATCTAAAGGCGATTCACACAAGGGCTTTGTAGATGTAACTGAAACGTGGAGAGATCTTGAGCTCATTCCGTTTACTGACATGATTAAGCAGAATCAAGTAGATATTCTCATGTCTGCCCATATTTTCAATGGCTCTCTTGATCCATACTATCCAGCAACTCTCTCCAAGAAAGTTCTTCAAGACCTCCTTAGAGGGGAATTAAAGTATGATGGTGTTATCATAAGTGACGATATGAATATGAGTGCGATCACCGATCATTACGGTTTCGAAAGAGCAATAGAATTAGCAATAAATGCAGGTGTTGATATTCTTCTTTTTGGAAATAACCTTATCTATGAGAAAGAGATCGCTTTTAAAGTCCACAAAGCTATTCATAAGCTTTTAGACGAGGATAGAATCACAATAGATCAAATCAATTCATCATTTAATAGAATAATGAGTCTCAAAAAGAAGTTAAAACTTATTAAGAATTTTGATATTGCCCAAGTCTCTACTCTCAAAAGAGGGATTGCCAACAAGAAGTCAGTCCTCGACAAAATTCTTATGAAGAAAAATTATGAGGTATTTAAAAAACTAAAGAAAATGGAGAATTAAGCAGCGACTTCTTTTCTCAAGAAGTTTTCTAATTTGGCTTGATTCTCTAAGTTCAAATCAAAGAACTCTATTTTAAAATTTTTTTCACTAGCACCAAGCAAGCGCTTAACTCTCCCTTTAGTCTTTACTCTATTCTTACTTGGTAATGTAATTATACAATCAACCACTTCGTCTTTTTCACATTCAAAAATTAAGTGAGGATCATGTACGGTAACACTTCGAATATCTAATTCCATAGCATGAACAATATCTACAAATTTCTTGCCAATAATATCGACTCTAACATTTCTTAAATAAGTATCTTCGTCCCCTTCAAACTCATCTAAAGATTCTGCGAGGTCACTAATAATATGAACCAGATCAGAATAGTAATCATCCTTAGGAAGAAACTTTACGAACTCTAAATCCTTGGTCGGAGTTCCCGACTCCAAATAAGCAGATAGAACAACAACTTCTTTAGGTCTAAAAGCCTCATCCAAAGTCTTCAATGACTTTATTAATTCAACACCATTAATGACTGGCATATAGAAATCAGTTATAAGAAGCTGAACTCTTTCATTTCGAAGAAAGTTCAGTGCTTCATAGCCATTCTTAGCGTACATGAAATTTACATCATAACGAAGAACTCCAATACGCTCTTTTAATAAAGAGAAGAAGTCTTCACTATCATCTGCAACTAAAACTCTAAGTTCTTGCATAAAATCCTCACGATACTAAATCACCAGGATGCTTCATTTAAGTCAGAAACTGCTTTTAATATAGTTTTTCGGGAAACCGTTCCAATAACTCTTCCCTCCTCTAATACAGGATAAATTTGATAATTATTTCTAAGAAAGAGCTCCACCACATGAGTCAAGTTATCATTAGGGCTAATGGACATCACCTGCGTAGACATATAATGAGTAACACTCGAAGGAGCGTGATTATAGTACTTGGCATCCAGAACATATTTCAAACAATCTTTTTCTGACAAGAACCCGATCATTGCGCCATGTTCATCAACAACAGGGGCACCTGTAAGATCTAGATCAATAAGCATTTCTGACGCTCCCAAAATGGTTTGATTCCTAGAGATTGTTTGAAAGTTAAGAGTCATGAATTCACGAACTCTATGACCAGAATTAGACTGAGAACTGCTTTCAGACTTTCCCATAACAGCTGGAGTATAATTAACCATTGAAACCTCCTTATAAGGTATGGAAATTATAGCGAACTACTATAAATATAATAACGAAATTTGAAAGTTCTTATTAACAATTTCTTCACACTTGCCCCCTATAATAAAGTGCATGAGTAGAATATTTCACCACGACAATATTCTTGTACTATCAATGAATGAGCAAGCTCAGACAAGGCTTTCTTACGAACTCTCAAGTAATGATTGTGAAGTCAGACAAGTCTACAATCTCACAGAATTAGAAGAGGTCGTCGGAGAATCCCCTACGCTATGTTTAGTGATTTACCTAGACAGTCTCTCCCCTGCGCTCTTTGACACTGATCTCTATAAGGAATTTGCAGATCAATTCTTCCTTATTGTTATCGACGATCTCGGAGAAGATCTTCCCCGAGAACAGCTAGAGGAAATTCCTTTTACAACAATTATCAATAAAGAAGACGAAGCCTCTCTCTACGATATTGGAGCTTTTATTGATGAATTTTACGGGGAGGAAGAAGCCGCCTAATCTCAATTATGATCAATACTAAAAGAACATCTATACCAGCAAACATCTACTAGATTTTGAAGTTCCTCAATACTCTTATAACTCTTTTCTTCCTCAAGATTTTCACTTGAAGGCCGTCTACTATCTTCTTCGATTTTTTCAATTTCATCTATATTCATCACTGGCCAATAGAGTTCAGCCGCCTCTTCATAGACAAACGAATTCCCATGAGAAAAACTAATCGTGAGAATGAAAAGAATAAAGATTAAGTTTACTTGAGCTTTCATAATACTTTCATTCTATTCCCTAAGTATTAATAAAGTTTTAATCTTATAACCCTTTGTTTTCTCGTTCAAATAAAATTACTTTTACTTACTTTTTTTCACATTTATTGCTGTGAATTTTAAATAGGTGTAAATTTCTATATCTCTAGAAAAAGGTCATTTATGAAAAAAATCATTCTGCTATCACTACTTGTCTCTGCAATTTCAGTACAGGCAAATTCCAGGAATGTTGTTCAAGAAGGGTTCTTCGTAAATGACGGATCTAGGGAGCTTCTAAAGAAAATTCACCAACAAGGAATATTCACAGTAGATCATCCAACGAGTAAGGGGTATGAAGTCTATGGTCCAAAAGGATTAAGAAGCTGGTTAACAAAGAACTCTCCCTTCTCATACTACTCACTCAATCTAGGGCAAAAAGAAAAAGCTCTTTCAACGTATCCAAGTCCTGAACAAATTGGAAAGAAATTAAAAGATCTAGCAAAGAAATATCCAAGTATTTTTAAACTTTTTAGTATTGGAAAGACGGAGCAAAATAGAGAACTTTGGGTGATGAAAATTTCTGATAATGTTCAAGTAGATGAAGTAGAGCCAGAATTTAAATATGTCGCAAATATGCACGGTGATGAAATAGTTGGAAGAGAGATGATGGTTTCTCTTCTTGAAGAAATCGCTCACAATTACACCGCTGGCGATCCTGAAACATCAGCTCTCGTAAATAATACTGAGATTTTCATTATGCCTTCTCTAAACCCAGATGGAGCAGCAGGAAGAAGAAGAGGAAATGGAAATTGGAGAGATCTCAACAGAGACTTTCCAGACGTAGATAGAGATGCCAAGAATAACTTCTTTGAAGTGAGTATCTTTGACAATATTGAAAGGGATCACCAAAAAGAAACAGTCGCCATGATGAAGTTTCAATCAGAGAGGCACTTTGCTCTTTCAGCAAATTTTCACGGCGGAACAGAAGTAGTAAACTACCCTTGGGACACTAAGAGAGACGACTTTCCTTACAAGAATCTTGTTGTGGATCTCTCTAAAGAATATGCTAGAAAAATTCCTTCAATGAGAGATAACAGAGAATTTGTTGATGGTATTGTTAATGGCTACGAATGGTATGAGATTAACGGAGGAATGCAGGACTGGAGTTACTTCTGGCATCAGGACCTTCAGGTAACAATCGAGCTATCGCACTCAAAATGGCCAACTTATGACCTAGTTCAATCTTACTACGATAAGAATAGAGACTCTCTCTTTGATTATATGAAAAGTATTCATCAAGGTTTTGGAGTAAAGCTTAAAGAAGCTAGAAACTTTAATGTTGTTATTGATAAAATAGAGAACGAAAAACTAAGAAGGATAGAGTCAATCCCTGTAAATGGGAAAGAGTTCTACAAAGTGCTCTCACCTGGAAAATATAGAATTCAGATAATCTCAAATGGACTAAATAAAGAAATAGAAGTTGACATTAATGACCATAGTATTTCAACTAATGGGAATTTTTACTCGATCTAATTCGAGTCTTATTAATCAATAATCTTAAATAAATGAGCTTAAGATTATTGATTAAATCTCCGATCAGATTCATAAACTATAATTCACTAGGTGGTATAAATGGAAGGTTGGCTTCTCTACAAGGAAGACTCAAAATTCTTAAAGAAATCTTATGCTGTTGCAAGATTAATGGAAACAGCTAAGACTGAAGGTATTCATTTAAAAATTGTCAGTCCAAAAGATATAGATATCACTGTCACTTGGGAAAATAGAAAATCAATTCACTTAAAAGGTGAACTCGTTCCCCTCCCCGACTTTATCATTCCAAGAATGGGTGCTTATACCACCTATTTTGATCTGGCGGTCATACGTCACTTAGAGAGACTCGGTGTAAGATCATTCAATACGTCTGAAAGTATCGAGATAGTAAAAGACAAATTGTACTCTCATCAAATTCTTGCTGAGTATAATATGCCTGTGCCAAAAACGATGCTCGTGAAATTTCCTGTTGATGTTGACTTCATTGAAAAGAACTTAGGTTTTCCTGTCATTGTAAAAACACTTAGCGGTTCACAAGGTGTTGGAGTCTTTCTCTGTGAAACAAAGAGAAACTTAGCTGACATGATGCAACTTGTAGAATCTACAAATATTAATGCCAATATTATTCTACAAGAATTTATAAAATCAAGTAAAGGTAGAGACCTTCGTGTCTTCACTCTTGGAGGAAGGGTTCTAGGTTGCGTAGAACGAGTGGCAAAAGAGGGAGACTTCAAGGCCAACTACTCACAAGGCGGAGAAGTGCGTGCTTTTGAACTTACTCCAGAAATTGAATGGCTCGCCCTAGAGGTTTCGAGGGCCTTCAATTTAGATATTGCAGGGATTGACTTACTCTTTGACGGTTCTCACTTTAAAGTCTGTGAAGCAAATTCGGCACCAGGGTTTGAAACAATTGAAAAATGTCTAGATATGGATGTTGCGAAGGAAATCTTTCATTTCCTCCGCGTTAGACTTGGAAATTTCCGCAAGAAGTAAATTACTTACAAGAAGTGAAAGTTGCATCAATACTTATAGCAACGTCACTCCAAGTCTTCCCCTCGTGAAGGGCTGCACAAGCTTTATTCAATGCGCTTAATTCGTCATTCATTGCAAAATCAAAAACATCTATCACACCTTTAGCACTTAGCTTTTGATTCTTATAAGTGTAGCTAAGTGGAATATCTAAAGTTTTACCATTCATTGTAATAGCAACTGTAAGAACCTTGTTCGTCACCTTTTTTACAACTCCTGTAATTTCGCTTCCGCCTTCAAGAGTAGAAAAAAAGAATTTTGCAATTTTAAAGTCTCTTCCCTTGTCCTTAGTAGAAACAGTTGAAGCATCAATTTTAAAAGTTGCTCCCGTTAATATCTCACTCGCCTTCTCTCCTTTATTGTTTGTAAAACTCACTCCTTTAAAAGTTCCTCCGACGGCTGCTTTAGCAGGTGTTTTATAAGCACTCCAATTGATACTAGCGTCTTTAAAACAAGCCCCATAAGTGAGTGAAGAAAAAAGAAAGAAGGATAAAATAAATTTCATAGTAACCTCATTGTTAAGTTTTAAATATGTTAGATCAAGATTAGTGGGAATTACAGTTATTCAGTCTTAATTTATCTAGGCAATAGTAAACAAAGAGCGACCCCACGCAGCATCCCACTTTAGGTTTGAATATTTACTACTTTGAAGCTATCTTCTATATACAATTTTAAAAAGGAAGAATTTTGATTTTCAAATTAATCTCTAAATCTAGAGAAACAATAAAGAATGACCTCTTATCTGGACTAACTGTCTCTCTTGCACTTGTCCCTGAAGCTGTTGCTTTTTCATTTGTGGCAGGAGTTGATCCTCTCGTTGGATTATATGCTGCATTCATGGTTGGACTTATTACTTCTATTTTTGGTGGAAGACCGGGAATGATATCAGGAGCAACTGGAGCTCTTGCTGTTGTGATGGTTAGCCTCGTCGCAGATCACGGGGTTGAATACCTCTTTGCAACAGTTGTTCTCATGGGAATTATTCAAATGCTTGCGGGAGTTTTAAAGCTTGGAAAGTTTGTAAGGCTTATTCCTCATTCGGTTATGCTTGGTTTTGTAAATGGCCTGGCCATCATCATCTTCATGGCCCAATTATCTCAATTCAAATTTACAGATGCAGCTGGAATTTCTCATTGGCTTCACACAAATGATCTTATGATAATGTTAGGACTTGTTTTCTTAACTATGTTCATTATTCACTTCCTACCAAAAGTGACAAGAATAATTCCTTCATCTCTTGCCGCGATTTTAACAGTAACAGGTATTGTCCACTTAATGGGCCTAGATACTAGAACCGTTCTCGATATGGCATCAGTAGGTGGAGGATTTCCTTCTCTTCACATACCTGAGGTTCCTTTCAGTATGGAGACGTTAAAAATTATCTTACCATACTCATGTATCTTAGCAGCGATTGGACTCATCGAATCTTTAATGACTCTTCAATTAGTTGATGAAGTAACAGAAACTCGCGGAAGCACTAATAGAGAGTGCCTTGGGCAGGGTTTAGCTAATATCTTCACGGGTTTCTTTGGCGGAATGGGTGGTTGTGCAATGATTGGTCAAAGTATGATCAACGTAAACTCAGGTGGACGTGGGCGTGCATCAGGAGTTAGTGCTGCATTATTTCTCTTATTTTTTATAGTAGTAGGATCAAAGCTTATTGAACTTATTCCATTAGCAGCACTCGTAGGTGTCATGTTCATGGTAGTTATTGGAACTTTTGAGTGGTCAAGCTTTAGAGTTCTAGGAAAGATTCCTAAGTCTGACGCTTTTGTCATTATTCTAGTTTCAACAGTTACAGTTTTCACAGATCTAGCAATAGCTGTTTTCTGTGGTGTAGTTGTATCGGCCCTTGTCTTTGCTTGGAAGAAGTCAGAGAGAATAAAAGCAAATATCTATACAGATGAAAAAGGTGGAAAGCATTATCAACTAAGTGGTCCACTCTTCTTTGGTTCAGTACAAAGTTTTCAAAACCTCTTCGACGCAAAAGAGGATCCTGATAATATCTATCTCGATTTTGAAAACTCAAGAGTATGTGACTTTTCAAGTATTGAAGTAATTAACGGTATTGTAGAGAAATATAGCCGATTAAATAAAGATGTTTTCATCACAAACCTTAGTCCAGACTGTGCTAGTGTAATCAATAAAGCAGGGCATATTTCAAAGGCCAAGAGAATATAGCTTTTTTAGGGGACTTTTCAAGAAGTCCCCTTTTCACAGAACTTCTGATTCCTTCTATTTCTTTTCACAATCTTAGTATTTATTTCAATTCTCCCAAAGAGGCAAAACTCTTTTATTGACTACTATTTCTAAAATTGAGAATAAAGAAGAAAACCACTGGAGCTAAAATGAAACTTATAATCTCAATACTCTTTGCTATTTCTCTAACTCTTTCTTCAACGTACGCTGACGAATGTAGAAATGCTGTAGAATACCAAGCGATGGATATACTCTCTCAGGAACTTAATGTTTCATTTGAAGAGGTTGAAATTGAATATCAAATCACTCTTACAAAAACTCAGGTACTTACTAATAGTATTGAAAAGTATGAAGCGCTCTTCAACACTTATAGTGGTATCTACTTGTTAAAAATGGATATTAACTATAGCTGTGATGTTATAGGTTATTCCAATACACTTAAATACTAATATCAAAGGGCCTAATTAGGCCCTCTCTAAATACCTAGGTGTAGAACTCTAGTTCCTGCATCACAATTAGGTCTGATATTTTTTCCAATGACAATACCCGAGTGCGTACTAAAGATTTCTTCTCGAACCTGTCCAAATACGTCATAAACTTTTGCAACTAGTTGACCTTTTTCAACCTTTTCTGCAATTACGGGGAAGACATCAACAAGTCCACCTTTGGAAGAATATAACCAAAAAGAGTGATCACAAATTGTTGTGGTCTTAACCATATTTCTAACTTTTCCTTCAATAATCTTTAAATACTTCATCGTATTTAAAATTCCGAGTAAGGTCTCATCAATAAGCTTATGCTGAAACCCATTTGGATTTCCAATTTCAATAGTAATAGCATTAATACCATTGTCATTTGCCCAGCCCCTAAGAGTTCCACTCTCATCGCTCTTTTGAACAATAATCTGTGGATTTTGAAGATAAGCTAAATTGCGACATTCAGGTTTATCAAGGTCCGCGCGAATATAGAGACTATTCACTCTTCCCATACTCGCCGTATGAAGGTCTAGAAGATAATCAAACTTCTTAATAACTTTATTTATCAAGTGATGTGTATAGATACTACTGGCTGCCCCCTTGGACTTACCTGGCATAATTCTATTTAAATCAACATTATCTATGAAGTATCTTTGATTTTTTAAATAACCTGGAACATTACTAATAGGAATAAGAATCAACGTTCCACTCATCTTCATTGGGTCTACTTCTTGAATAAGCTTATATATTGTAGATATACCATTGAGCTCATTTCCATGAATTGCAGCAGTTATACCTAGAACTTTTCCTTTCCTCTTCCCTTGAATAATAATAACGGGAAGCTTCCATGGAACACCAAGAGAATTGTCAGATAAGTGAACTTGAAATCTATGAACGACACCTCTCTTAAGTCTAGAAAGCTGTATAGAGTCTTTAACCTTAACGTAGACAGTTTTTTCCATACTTAATCCTTATAAGTGAGTTCTCTTATGATATGAGGGTTTTGATTTAACTTTTTCAACTTCTGACACCACAAATTCAAGTATGAGTCTTGCGATATTCTTATCCATCGCCTTTTCAATCCCCTCTAGCCCCGGGCATGAATTTACCTCAAGAATCAAAGACCCATTATCACTTCGTAAAATATCAATTCCAGCTACATTTAACTTAAATTCCTTCGCTGCCTTTACTGCAATTTCTCTCTCTCTTGGAGTCAGTTTTACTTTCTTGGCCTCTCCTCCTAGATGAAGATTTGATCTAAAGTCTTCGCCATTAGAAGAGCGGATCATGGAGCCAATAACTTTTCCATTGAGAATAAATACTCTCACGTCAGTTCCTATCGACTCTTTAATAAATTCTTGTAAAATTAAACTTGTATTCGTTAATCCAAAGGCTTCAATAATAGATTTTGCAGACTGCTTTGTCTCAGCAAGAACAGTTCCCTTCCCCTGAAGCCCCTCAGTTAATTTAATAATGACAGGAGTTCCTCCCACTTTATCCAAAAGTTTTGATGCATTTAATGAATCATTTGAAATAGCAGAATTTGGAAAAGGTAAATTCTTTTTAGAGAGAATCTGTAAGGTTCTTAGTTTATCTCTCGCTCTAGCAATTCCAAGAGAAGAATTTAATGAGTAGACGTGCATGGCCTCAAAGTGCCTTAGCACCGCCATTCCATATATACTCTTATAAATTCCTACTCTAGGAATAACTGCATCAAGCCCACTAAGAGATTGTCCATTATAAAGAATGTCAGGCTTTTCATTATTTAAAATAAGATCACAATTCGTGTAATCAATATGAATTATATCTAAACCTAAATTCTGCGCTTCTTCTAAAATTCTTGAATTTGAATAATTCTCAGAACTTTTACTTAATAGACCTATCTTCATCATTCCCTCAAAACTAATACTCAAGCAAGATTATCCTCCCCTGAATAAATTATTAAAACTCGTTTTTTCCCTCAATTTAATTCACTTTTTCCTAAGCGTTAAAATGGAAACCTAAGTAAATGAAATTTTAATTAATTTAAAACTAATCTATACGGATAAAAAAACGATTTTTCTTAACCTCATTCTTGGCCTTACAATCATCCTTAGAGGAGTTTCAATGTTGCTAGTCAAAACATTTATAAAGGAATCGCCTATTCACGGGAAAGGCCTTTTTGCAGATGAAGATATTTCTGAAGGAACACCTATCTGGAAATATAGTGCAGATACAACTTCCTTAATTGCAGCTTATGACTTTATAAATCTCTGTAAACAGCTCAGCTTCAAAGAGATTCTCACTTACCTAACTTACTCCTACCTTAGAAATGACCAAGTATGGCACGTTCTAGATAATAGTAAGTATATTAATCATGGTGAAAATTCCAACATTGCCTTTCTAGATAATTTCCAAGAAATTGCAATTAGAGATATAAAAAAAGGAGAGGAGCTTATAGAGAATTACCACAATTGCTATGATCATAATGACTTCTTCAACTGGGATTTCTGCAATATTGAAACAAAAGAGAATGCTCTAGAGCTACTCTACAAGAATTGGAAGGTTCCCCACTATGCTTAACGTAGAAACTTATGTCTCCGATTCAATATTTCATGGACTCGGTCTCTTTGCAAAGAATGATATTCAACAAGGAGAAATCATTTGGACTTACAATCAAAAGATTGACCACTCCTATACCATTAAAGAGTGGAATGATTTAAAAGAAACTCTTAGCAGTCCCTCCTTTAAAACACTTCAAAACTTTGCCTATAAAGAAAGAGATAAGTACTTTATTTGTTCAGATAATGCCCAATATATGAATCATCACGCCCACGATTACAATGTTAAGAACTCAAAAGATCTAAACACAATGTATGCCTTAAGAAATATATCTAAAGATGAAGAACTTCTTTATAATTACTTTGAAAGTTCTGACAAAGATGATTTCCACCTAAAGTTCTTATAATCTATTTTCTTTCGGAATATCTATCGACCAAGAAATTTGATTGATCGCGAGTTAAATAAGTAAAACGCATTAGCTCTTCCATGACATCGACAACTCTATCTCTAAAGGCAGAGGCCTTCATATCCCCACTTTCTTCAAACTCTTGATAGGCCTTTGCAACACTTGATTGATTGGGAATTGTAATCATTCTCATCCAACGACCAAGTATTCGCATATTATTTACAGCATTAAAGCTCTGAGACCCACCACTAACTTGCATTAGAGCAAGGGTTCTTCCTTGAGTTGGCCTAACAGCTCCAAGAGTAAGAGGAATCCAATCAATTTGAGTTTTAAGCAATCCAGACATATTACCGTGAAGCTCTGGAGAAGACCAAACATGGGCCTCTGACCACAGACTTAGATCTCTAAGCTCTTTTACCTTTGGGTGATCCACAGACTCTTCATTATCAAATAAAGGAAGCCCTCTTGGATCAAAGAATTTCACTTCTGCTCCCATAAAGGTTAAGATTCGTCCCGCTTCTTCGGCCAAAAGACGTGAATATGAGCGCTCTCTAAGAGATCCATAGAGAATTAAAATCCTTGGTCTGTGCTCCGAAGAAGTTACTTCATTAATTTTTAAATTAAATTTTTCATTTTCTAGATACTTCATTAGTATTTCCATTTATTTGATATTTTAACGAGACTTAACATAATAGGAACTTCGATAAGAACTCCTACAACAGTTACAAGAGCAGCTCCAGAGTTAATCCCAAACAAAACGATTGCAACAGCAACTGCAAGCTCGAAGAAGTTACTGGCCCCAATCATTGACCCTGGAGAAAGAATACAATGCGGAAGATTCATTCTCTTTCCAATGAACCATGCGCAAAAGAAAATAAAGTAAGTCTGTATGGCTAAAGGTATCGCAATGAGAAGAATATCCACAGGATTTGAGATAATTTTATCACCTTGAAAAGCAAATAATAAAACAAGAGTTGTTAAAAGAGATGTGATGGAAAGTGGTCTCAGCTTCTTTAAGAAAACTTCATTGAACCACTCTTTACCAAAAGTCTTGTTCAGTACCTTATTTACAATAACTCCAAAAAATAGCGGAACAACGATGAAAATAATAACTGAAGCCGACAAAGTATCAAATGGAATGGCTATATTAGTTACTCCAAGAAGTAGTTTTACAATAGGAATAAAAGCGACAAGAAGAACTAAGTCATTAATTGAAACCTGAACTAAAGTGTACTCAGGGTCTCCATCAGTTAAGTATGACCATACAAAAACCATAGCTGTACATGGAGCGGCACCTAGTAGTATGGCCCCCGCAATATATTCTTTGGCCATCGCTGGAGAGATAAGTCCCATATACAATTTCTCAAAGAATATCCATGCAAAGAATGCCATAGTAAAAGGCTTAACGAGCCAATTTATAAATAAAGTAAGAAGAAGACCTTTAGGGTTCTTTCCCACATTCTTAACAGAAGTAAAGTCAATTTGAACCATCATTGGAAAAATCATAAACCAAATCAGAATAGCGATAGGAATATTTACACTTGCAATACTCATTAGACTCAAGGACTCAACTGCCCCCTGAAAATTTCTACCGATAAGTATTCCTAAGACAATGCAAAGAATCACCCAAGTAGTAAGATGCTTTTCAAAGAAGTTGATACTTTTTTTATTTTCAATTTGATTATCCATTAATATATCCCTCAATTCCTTCAACAAAACTCTTTATCTCATCTCTAACTCTTCTATATACAGAAAGAATCTCTTCCTCATCAGTTATCTCTTTTGTCAGGCGAGGGGGATCATCAAAACCAAAGTGAATAATTTTCCCTCCAGGAAAGTAGGGACAATTCTCATTTGCATCAGAACAAACAGTGAAGACGATATCCATTTTTACATCTTCAAATTCATCAACAGTATTTGAAATATGTCCTGAAATATCAACTCCAGCTTCCTTCATGACACTAACGGCTCTAGGATTTAATCCATGCTTAACTGTTCCTGCGGAATAAAAATTAAATTTTTCTTTAGAAAATAAAGACTTCCCCCAACCTTCGGCCATTTGAGAACGACACGAATTACCAGTACATAGAAATAATATATTCACTTCTCTTCTCCTATTAAAAGCAATCTAAAATTGGACACTCGCTAAGTGGAAGACTAGTATCTTCACAGCAGTCAGCGAGTCCCTTCAGGGATTTCTTCATCCTTTTTAAGTCTTTAATTTTTAAATCTATTTCTGCTATTTTTTGTTCAGCTCTCTCTAGAACATCGCTACACTTTGAAGCTTTTTTAATTCTAAGTGCGAGTAATTCTCCAATTTCAGCAAGAGAGAATCCCAACTCCTGTGCTCTCCTTATGAAGATCACTCTCTGAACATAGTCATCAGAATAAGTGCGAAAACTTCCAGTCTTTTGAGGTTGTTTAATGAGCTCTTTTCTCTCATAAAAGCGAATTGTCTCGATATTGACATTAGCCGCTTCAGCGAGTTTTCCAATAGTAAGTTTTTCTTTCATAGACATAGTATACACTCCGTACCATAGTACGGAGTCAAGTCTACATTATTTCTTTAGAATTGGGACTATTTTCTTCTATTCCCCATGAGGCGAAGAATAGACAAGAAGAGGTTAATAAAGTCTAAGTATAGTGTTAAAGCGCCAAAGATAGTTTCCTTTCTATCCTCTTCACTTCCCTCATTACCTATAATATTTGAATCCTTTATCTTCTGAGTATCGTAGGCCGTTAGTCCAGAAAAAACAACGACACCACAAATACCGTAAATTTTACTAGCTCCAGAACTCATAAGACTTGGAAAGAACATTGAAAGAATTGCAAAACCAATCATTCCCCAAAGGGCCATATGACAAAATGTTCCAATAGGGCCTAAGTCTCTTTTAGTAAAATATCCAAATGCACTTAATCCCGCAAATGAGAAGGCCGAAAGAATAAAGGCGGACTGAATACTTTCACTTGTATAGATCAAAAAGATTACCGAGAGAGTTAACCCCGTTAGTCCTGCATAGAGAAGATAAACAGAGGTAGCAGCAAAAGCGGAGATCGTTTTAATCTTAGCTGAAAGAAAGAAGACTGCTCCAAGTTGAGCAATTATTAGACCATAGAAAATGATTTTATTTCCTACAATCATTTCAATTAATTCCCTAGACTGTGATACATAGTACGAAATAAATGAAGTGAGCAATATTCCAATGGTCATCCATCTATAAACACCACTCATAAAGCGGGCGTTCTCCTCACTTATACTTTGTTCAGTTCTATAAATATTAGCAGTATTCAAAACGAGCTCCTTTATAGGTCCGTAATAAGTTCATCTGTTATTTCATTTTTATCATCAGAAGCAATTGGAAATTTTTCGATTAACTCAGTTCCACACTCAGTAATTGCAACGCAAAGACCTTTAATAATCTCCCCTGTCTTAATGTGAGCGATAAGGTCTGAAACAATTCTATCCCAATAATTTTCAGCAACAACGCTCGCTATTCCATTATCTGCCATAACTTCGACTCTCCTCTCTAGAAGAGAGACGTAAATCATAATGCCTGTTCTGTCTTTAGTCTTAGAAACATTACTTGAATGAAAAACCTCTAAAGCTCTTTGAAAAACTTCCTCTTGCATTTCATTTTTAGTCGTAGCAAGTCTCTTTAGAAAAGGTATATATCCTAAGAGGTAGCCTAAAATCATTCCTGGAATTTGAACCCAAACGAGAGTAATTGAATCTTCAAAGTCATAGAAGTTATAAGTAAGAAGAGCAAAGAGAAATGCAAAAAAAAGAGCTAGTCTAAAGTGCGCTGCCGGATAGAAGTCTGACTTCGACAAAATGACAGGCACGATTTCTCCCGATGTTTTAAGTTCAGCCTCGACAATTGCTTTTTTAATAAATGCTCTATCTTCATTTGATATTTTCACTACCAACCTCCACTTGCGCCACCGCCGGAGAATCCTCCGCCGCCGCCAAAACCGCCTCCGCCAAAACCGCCTCCGCCACCAAAGCCTCCTCCTCTGGAGCCTCCGTAACTAGAGCTTCTTCCGCCTCCCATCGCACTTCCTATCAACATGGCAGCAAGGAATCCTCCCCCACCACCTCGGCCTCCACGACCAAAGATGCTAGCGAGAATAATAATGATGAGAAGACTAAGAAAGGAGAATCCCCCTTGAGACTTATGTCCACGAACACGAGGAGTATTTCTAAGCTCTCCACCTGTATGCTTTACGATCTGACTGACACCAAGAATTATTCCTGATTGATAATCATTTTTCTTGAAGTACTGAGACATTGATCTAATAATTCTTCCAGAAGTAATATCAGGGAGTGAACCTTCAAGTCCTTGTCCTACTTCTATTCTAATTTTTCTATCTTTTAGAGAAACCAGTAAGAGAACTCCATTATCTGATTTCGCCTGTCCTAACTTCCACTGATCAGCAACTTTAATGGCATAACTCTCAATAGGCTCACCTTCCAGAGAATCCACAGTCAAAATAGCAATTTCATTCGTTGTTTGCTTTTTGATATCTTCAAGAGCATACGTAAGTGCCGAAACAGCTTCCCTCGACAGAAGACCTGCTTCATCAACTACAGGTCTTAATCTTGGAACTTCTTTTGAAAAAGTATTTAAAGTTAGAATTGAAAATAATAAAATTTTAATTATTTTCAACATCTAGAACTTCACCTTTGGAGCTTCTTGCGCTTCCTTAAGATTCTCGACTTCAAATTGTGGCTTTTTCTCATGCTTTAAAAATATTGAGTTATACCAAGATGTTGGAGGTACAGTGATTAAATTGTTAAAGGCCTTAATAGATTGGATATATCTATTTCTGGCAACAGTAATTCTATTTTCAGTACCTTCAAGCTGAACTTGTAGGTCTCTAAAGTTTGCGTTCGCCTTTAAATCAGGATACTTCTCAACAACAACCATTAGTCTTCCAAGAGCAGATGAAAGTCCACTCTGTGCTTTAGAGAATTTCCCAAGAGTTTCAGTGTTTAGCTTATCTGCGCTAACATTTACAGAAGTCGCTTTTGCTCTTGCTTCTACAACGGCCTGTAGAGTGTCTTTCTCATGACTAGCATAACCTTTCACTGTAGAAACTAGATTTGGAATTAAATCACTTCTTCTCTTATATTGGTTTTGAACCTCAGCCCACTGTGCATCAACTTCATTGAGAGCTGTTGGAATACTTTGCATTCCACATGATGTAAGCAAGAGCATGATAAAACCTAAACTTAATATTTTCATTTATTCTCCTATAGAATTTATTATTTTATACCAATATAAACTTCGACTTTATTTGTGCCGATGTATTTTTCAAAATCAGTGAGATATTCTCTATTATAGCTGCATTCACTTTTTGAGAAAAAAGACCAAATCTCTTGCCAAGCCTCGATAACTGCACCGGGCATTTCGCCTTCTTTTGAAAAGACCATATACTTTCCTTTCTCAGTAGACACTTTAGAGAGTTCACTACCTACATTTTCAAAAGTAGACCCTGCTAAAACATTAAACTCTCCTGTCGCGTCAGACTCATAAGAATAATAAACTCCGTAAACACTTGAATTAGAATTTAAGTGTTTTGCATTTTCATTATAGAAACGCTCCCAAAGACTTCCAATTTTAGCAGTTAAAGGATCCATCTCATTAGAGTTTCTTGTTCTCACAGAAATACCTTTCAACTGAATACTTTCTAATTGCACTATTTCCATGAAGCCTCAGCCTTTATAGATCATTAAAGTGTTCGCTAAATTGAATATTATGATAAACAGTTACAACGTCATCATCTGCTTCCAGCTTTTCAATTAATTTCATATTACTAAGATAAGACTCATCTGAAATCTCTTTAAAAGTCGTTGGAATTTGCTGAAGACCAGCTTCCTCTGGTTCTAGTTTCATTTCTTCTAATTTCTTAGAGATTGATCCAAAAACTTCCATCGGCCCACTAACCTCAAAAATACCATCTTCAAGCTCTATTTCTTCCGCACCACAATCAATCATCTCTAGTGTAAACTCATCTTCATCTAAATCCCCTTGAGGAACTTCAAAGACAGCTTTTCGAGTGAAGATAAATTGTAATGTTCCTGTCGTACCAAGTGAACCTCCGGCCTTATTGAAGTATGAGCGCACATTGGCAACAGTTCTCGTTGTATTATTTGTTGAAGTCTCAACAAAGATTGCAACGCCGTCTAACCCATAACCTTCATAGGTTACTTCTTCAAAACCATCGTCATCACCACCAAGACCTTTTTTAATTGCTCTATCAATATTGTCTTTTGGAACATTATTCTTCTTACATTTTTCAAGTGCAATTCTTAGTAGGAAGTTTGTACTGGCATCATCACCACCAGATTTAACGGCCTTTTGAACTTCAAAAAGAATTTTCGTATATATTTGTCCTCTTAACTTATCAGCTGCGCCTTTCTTCTTTTCAATATTGGCCCATTTTCTTCCCATAAATCCTCTTGGTAAATTTAAATAATATATTGTTAATTAATATCATATCAGTAAGTGATAGAGAAATTTTAGTCTCTATTTACTATAGCAATCGCATCGCATCATCTTTCTTTATTCTATAGAGAACATGCCTTTTTAATTTGTCTCCATCATCAACCATTGGATGATCAAAATCTCCCCCGAGGTCTCGCTTCATTCCAATTTTTTCCATAACTCTTATTGAAGGTTTATTTAATTTAGAAGTAAAGGAGACTACTTCCTCAAGCCCCAGTTCTGTAAAAGCAAACTCTATCACTGACCTAGCCCCCTCAGTTGCGTAGCCTTTTCCCCAGAAGTCTCTATAAATTCTCCAACCAATCTCTGTACATGGCGTGAAAGGAGTTTCATAAGCAGGTCTACCAAGGCCAATAAAACCGATAAATTCCCCAGTTTCTTTCACTTCAACAGCAAGTAGTCCAATATCATCTTGCTTAATTCTCTCGCGCTCCCTCTCTATTAATTTTTCACTTACTTCTCTTCCATAAGTTGAAGGAAAGAACTTCATCGTTTCAGTATCTAAATTTAATTGAATGAAGGGCTCTATATCAGAGTTCTTCCACTGTCTTAAAATCAATCTCTCTGTCTCTATAATCATCACTTCACCTCTAATGCTCTCCGCGTCGAAACGGTGCAAAATTACATTCTCTTATTATTCAACTACATTGCGCAAATGAAAACATTTCTTAAAAAACTTTTTCCTGCTTCTTGGAAGCTTGTACTACTTTCTATTGCCTTAGGAATTCTCATGTTCTTTGCTGCAGAATTCTTACTTGCTTTAATTAGAGCAATTTCCAATTTAACTTTCTTTGGAGAGATTGATTTACACTCTAATGAACTCCCTCATGCTGGAAGTTATCTGATACTTATTATACCTCTTATAGGGGCCCTATCCCTCGGTTTAATGGCCAGATATTTAGACCATGGAATCAGAGGTCATGGAATACCGGAAGTCATAGAGAGAATAGAATCTCACAAATCGAATATTCCTTTCAAGCTTCTTTGGCTTAGACCAATCGCCTGTGCCATCTCTATTGGAACCGGTGGTCCATACGGAGCAGAAGGTCCTGTCATAGGAATGGGCGGAGCCTTTGGATCTTTCATCGGACGACTATTTAAATTAAAAGAGACCGAGAAAAAAATCCTCTTGGCCGCTGGCGCGGCTGCTGGAATTTCTGCAGTCTTTGGAGTTCCTGTTGGTGCAGTATTTCTAGTGTCAGAATTATTTACCAGAAACCAAAATATTAAAAACCTCTTTCCAATAGCAATCGCTTCACTCTTCGCTTATATCGCAAGAGTAATCTTTATGGGAGAAAAGCCTCTCTTTCACATAAATTTTGAAGCCTTTCATTTAACCCCAGAAGTACTTGGAGCTTTTGGAATTGTTGCCATTATCCTAGGAGTAACTGCAGCCCTTTCAATTTATGCAGTGGAGTTCTTCGAAGATTGCTATGAAAAACTTCCCGTGCACTGGATGTGGTGGCCGATGATTGGAGTTCTCCCTCTTGTAGTATTCGCATTCTTTTATCCAGATATTCTAGGACCTAGCTACGAACTTCTTCAATCTCTTTTTGAAATACAAGACAGCTATTCTCTAATTATAAAACTAGCAATAATAAAAGGAGTTGTGTGGGCCTTCGCAGTTAGTTCAAGAACGACTTCAGGAACACTCGCACCACTACTTATTTTTGGAGCAGGAGTTGGGCTACTCAGCTTTACACAAATTGCCCCTCTTCTAGGTATCTCACCAGATATCTATCCTGTAGCGGCACTTATCGGAGCAGGTGCTTATTTTGGAGCGATTTCAGGCGCTCCAGTTTCCTCCGCTCTTATAGTTCTTGAAATGACAGGATCATTATCATTACTGCCTGTTAGCTTTGGAACATGCCTTACCGCCGTTCTAGTCACGAAGGCCCTTGTATCAAAAAGTATCATGCAAACGGAGTACTCTTAACAGGTACTCTTTTTTTTTATCTAAAATTATGCTACTATGTTTTTACTATGAATAAATAATCACTCCCCCTATATTTTCCCCTAAAAATTCAACTTAACTCTGAGGTGATTATCATGAATACACTTATCTACTAATTAAATTCATTTATTCCATTTAAATTTGTAGAGGTATTCATGAGAATATTTACCATTGTCATCATTGGTGCGCTTAACTATGTACTTTTTGACTTAAAACACTCAAGAAGAAACTTTTCTTTAAGAAGTTCTTCCACAACTTCCTCTATTACTTATGAAGATAGAAAGAAGAAAATTAAAGAACTTCAAAGAAAGTATAAGAATAGAAAATTTAAAAAGAGAAAATTTTATGTGAGAAAAGATCTTAAATTAAAGGGCTCAAACCCTAAGGCCAAGAGATTTACAAATCAAAAGGCCTTAAGAAGAATGTATAGGAATTCCTAATTCCTATACTTCTTTTTTACAAGAAGAGAATAATAATAAAGAAGCTGCCGATGCTGTGAAAACACTATAATCAAGAGGACCTTTAACTCCTCCAGTGAACGTCATGCTAAGAGCAAAGATTAATAGAAGTACGAAACTAATAAGTGACGATTCTTTAAGTCTAAAGCCAATAATTAAAAATACTCCTAAAACAACTTCCAATCCTGTTGCCACATATCCCAAAGAGTTAGAAAGAAATTCAGGGGCCCAAGGATTAAGCATTGCTGTATATCCTAAAAAAGATTCCATATTTCCCCACGCAACACCAGGGGAACCTGCTTTTCCCCAAATACCAAATCGGTCAGCGACAGCTGATAGAAAACTTGCAGCGAGAGCAAGCCTTAAAAATATTTTTGAATTCTTCTCTATTTTTGTACTCATAGTATCTCCGTACTTTAAAAATTCTTGAAGGTCTTTTGGTATATCCATTGATTTAGTTGCGCTCACATTGCTACCACCGGTGTTACCCGTAGGGACAATACCTACAGCAGAACCCACAATTCCCGCAGGAATACGAATAATCTGTCCACACGTATCTTTCCAGCTCTTCGTTCTTATAGCAATTCTAAGCATCCAATAATGACTAATGGTATGGGCCATGACATCCATCTGACCTAAGATATGAGCTCTTTCTAAATGAGAAAAAGACTCCTCAAATCGGCTTAAGAAGAATAACTCTTTCCCCGATTTGAGTTCTCTATGAAACGCTTCTTTTAGTTTTTGATGCATAAAAACTCTCTAAACTTTATTAAAAGGTTAATTAAATCATACTAAAATGAAAGTCTTTATCAAAGTATTAAATTAGTGAAGCCTGGATCCGTTTGGAACATTTTTATCAAGCTCAAAGAGAACAATGCCACCTTCTTTATCAGAGAACCCCATAACTAGAACTTCCGACATAATCTTTCCGACTTGTCTTGAAGGGAAGTTCACGACAGCTAAAACCTTCTTTCCCAATAGGTCTTCCTTCGCATAATGGACAGTTAACTGTGCTGATGATTTCTTTATGCCTATGCCCTCACCAAAATCAATTTTTAGAATATAACTTGGGTTCCTTGCTTCAGGAAAGTCTTTAACTTCTAAAACTTCCCCTATCCGCATATCTACATTTAAAAAATAATCAAAAGCTATCTCTTTTTCTGCCGGCTGGCTAGGTTGAAAGTTTAAATGCATGCTCATCCCTTTATCGTTCTCATTAAATATAAAAAAATATATTATGATAAGTATATGATAAAAAAAGTTTTAATTCCAATTCCTACAACAGATCTTGACCCTAGAGAATGTGCCATTCCTTGGAAAATCTTAACTGAAAAGAGAATTTGGAGTCTGATCTTTTAAAAAATCATATTCAGATTTTTTTGAGAAAGATAAACCTATCGAAGAGATCTGCCATGGAGTTCACTGTTCGAGATAAAATTTCTCACCGCTCGTTGGCCGGGAGATACTCATCAATTTGCAGCTGGATTTCTAAAAATACTTCCTTAGCTGATTGAAAGTATTTTTTTCGCTAGATTTTCGAGCACTTCTTTCAAGTCTTTATCTATTAGCCTATTCCCCATGAATTTTGAACGAATCGCATTCACTTGAAAGCATTTATCTAAAGAAACTGACAGAGACATTGTCTTTAAAACTTCCAGCAACGAACTCATTGCATACTCACCACTCCCAGCAGAACAAACAAAGACAATAACTTTCTTCCCTGGAAGTCTTTCATCTGAAACGAGCCAATCAAGAGCATTCTTCAATACTCCCGGAACCCCATGTGCATACTCAGGAGTAACAATTAGCAGATAGCTTGCAGCACTAACCTTATCTTTAAAATCTATGACAACTTCTGGCTCATCGATATCGGGATTAAAATGTGGCAATAGATCAAGTGATTCATATATAGATAACTCCACTAGATCATTCAATGCTTTTAGCAAAAGTCCATTAGATGAATTTCTTCTAACACTTCCATTTAATGCAACAACTTCAACTTGCTTAGTTGGGCCCATGCTACCTTCTCCTTAATATTATTTATGATAACTCTCTAGCCTCCTTAAATCAAAGAATCACACAAGTACTACGCTGGTTATGAAAATAGGTCCCCTCTTTTTCTACTTAGGACTTCCACAAAAATCAGGATGAATCTTACAGGCTGCTCCAGCCCCTCCTCCTGCGTATGCAATTGCTCCGAAAAAAGTAAGAATTGCGATTAAAAATAACGTTATTTTCTTCTTCATTTAAAACCCCTATTTATTAGATTTATCATCACTACAAAGTTACTATAAATGACCTGAATTAAAATATTAAACAATAAAGTATCAAAATATGACCTCAGAGTGAGCATTTTATGAAAACAGAAATTATGAGAATCCAAAATGTCTTAAAATCTTCCCTAAGAGAAAAAGGTCTTCACTATAAAGATCTTTCAAAGGAAATGAATATTTCTCAAGCGACAGTCAAAAGACTCTTAAACAATGATGATGTATCCCTAAGTAAACTCATAGAATTATGTCATAGTATAGGCCTAGATTTCTTCGAAGTAAGTGAAAGAGCATCTCACCAAAGAAGTAAGGTCTACCACTTCTCAAAACAGCAAGAGCTCTTTTTAGCAAAAGACTTAAAAAACTTTCGATATTTTCGTTTACTAGTTCTTAAAGAAAGTGTCTCAAATATTATTGAGAAGTTAGCAATAACAGAACAACAAAGTAATAAGATTTTAAAGACTCTTGAAAATCTTGAACTCATTGAAAGATGGCAATATGACAAAATAAAACTATTAGCGGACTTCCCTTTTAAGTGGATTCCAAATGGATCACTGCAGAAGAAATACTCTGGCCATATTTTAGAACGAGTTACGCAAGAAACAAAAGAGGCGCAACTCAATGATCTCAGTTCCGACTCAAAGAATAATTTGATTATTACTGAAATTCTTTTAGATGAAAACTCTCAGCAAGAGTTTAACAAAGAATTGAGAAAACTTGTCGAGCGCTATAAAGCAATTTCAAAAGTTGAACTTATCTCCAAATCAAAGCATGCAAGTATATTCTCAAGCTTCTTTCTTACTGGAAAGTTCTCCTGGTGGTCTTCGTGAACTTTATACGATCAACTTCTCACATACTCAGAGATTATTGTTGTTGCCTCAACAGAACCCTCGAAGAACTCCGCCTTAATTGCGAGATATTTATCATTGGCAAAGAAAGAGCCCATACTTTTCTTATCTTCAAAGAAGATGGCAAAAACGCGGTTAATTGGTCGCCCTTCTTCATTTTTCAATACTTCAGAAATTCTAAAATCATAACGAAAGCCTCCCCCATAATTCTCTAACAAAGGAGTCATTGCTTGGCGATAGAGATCGTACTGCTCGTCATTCTTCACTTGTAAACCAACTATCATCTCATAGCTCATAAGTATTCCTATTCTTAAAAGTTATCAATGACTTTACTTTCCACAACACTTTTTAAATTTCTTCGTGCTTCCACATGAACAAGGATCATTACGACCAATTTTTGCGCTTGATCTTACAATTGGCCTCAACTGTTCATGATGATGATCATGCCCATGATTACAATTTGGACCGTGAACATGTCCCACTTCTTCCTTTGCTTCTTCTTTTTTAATTTCATTAGTCATCATTAATCCTTAGCTATAAATAATAATCTTCGATTGAATGGTTTAAGATGAAGTGTTAAAGTAGAAAGCGCTATGAACTACTACGCTATAGACTTTGGAACATCCAACTCACTTATTAACCATATCTCAGACTCTAATGAGATTACACCGATTCCAATGGAAGGGGATAGTAATTTTATCCTTAGATCCTTAATTTTTACAATGAGTCAAAGAGAGTGGTTCTTTGGTGAAGAAGCAATCGCTGAGTATACTGAAAATAATGGTGAAGGACGATTCTTTAGGTCCTTAAAGAAGTTTCTTGCTGACCCACACTTTAAGGGGACAGAGATCCACAATAAGAAGTACTCGATTGAAGCAATCATCGCTATATTTCTACGAGAAATGAAAGAGCGCGCAGACCTTTTTACTGGTATGAAAGTTGAAAATGTTGTTATGGGTCGGCCTGCAAAATACTCACTATCTAAAGAAAACGATCAACTTGCTGAAGATAGAATGCGAAAGGCCTGTGAACTTGCAGGTTTTACTAATATTCATTTTTGTCCAGAACCTCTCGCCGCTGGACTAGATTTTGATAAAGATAATGTAGAAAAAAAGATTGTTCTAATTGCTGACTTTGGAGGAGGGACTTCTGACTTCACTCTAATGCAATTACATACGGGTCAATATACCCAAGATGATATCCTAGGCCTTTCTGGAGTCTACAGAGCTGGAGACTCTCTTGATGGTGAGATGATGCGAAAGTTTATAGCGAAGCACTTTGGTGCGAAGTTTAGCTTTACACTCCCAATGGGAAATCAAACTCTAACATTCCCGAGAGCTCTTCTAAAGAAAATATGCTCTCCTGCCCTCATCACTCAGCTTCGAGAAAAAGAGACATGGGAATACTTAAAGACTATTCATCCATTTGCAAAGGATCAGGAAAATAAGCGCCACCTTGATCAACTCTTCTCCCTCGTTGACTACCAACTAGGCTATACGGTTTTTCAAGAAATAGAGAAATCAAAAATAACAATTTGCTCTAATGATATAGATCTTCATACCTTTCTTTTTTCCTATGGCGATATAGATGTCAAAGAGGAAATTCAGAAAGAAAAATACGTAGAGGCCATGGAACCAGTCGTTGAAGAAATTATCAATGCAATGATGGAAGTATTCACTCAATCAGGTCTCAACCCATCTCAAGTTGATGAAGTTGTCCTTACGGGTGGAACAGCTCAATTCACTCAAATTCAAAATCGCTTGAAGGAAGTTTTTGGGAGTGAAAAACTTGTCGAACATGACATTTACCAGTCAGTTGTTGGCGGATTATCTCAATACGCAACCCTTCTCTAATTGTCTCCAAATACTACAAATTGTCTAATAAATAGACAATTCTAAGATCTCACTTACCTAAGGGACGTTATATTTTGGCATATGAATTGCTATATATAGGAGTAATGAAAATATTTATTCTACTCTATCTATTTAGTCTCTCAACTTGGTCTGCTGATCTTAACCTCTTTCAAGAAGAGGGTTCTTTTAATGATGACTTCTCAAGAAGTATCCTCTCAGGTGATTTAAAAGCCGGCGAAAGAATACATCTAAAAAATAAGAGTTTTGTTTATAAGGACGTTCTCGGGAGTGGAAATACAACTATAATTCTTAGAGTTCTCGACGAAGAAGTAAATAAAGAATTTGCTCTACGACTTCCACACGGAAATGAAGAGAAAAGATACACTATAAGTGATGGAAAGAGATTTATAAATCACACTTACAATGGCTATCAGGAGTTGATGGACTCAAAGCTCCCTATCCCAAGAATATATGACTACTATAAAGATTCATACTTATTAGTTGATCTAGTCGAGCACGATTTCAATCTAAAAACATTTCTTGCGAGAAATGAATTCATTGATGAGATTGAAAAAAAACGTATTGTTAATTCACTTCTAGATTTCTCAAGAAAGACTGCAATATACGAATCAATTGGAGATTTTCACTTAGAACAATTAGTCTACTCTATTGAAAAAAACAAGTGGTCTCTCTTAGATTGGAGTTCAGGTCATCAACTTGCAAGGCTTCCTTCTTCACAAATAATTTTTAGAAGCGACTTATTTATGAGTAATAATGTTGCTCTAGATGAGAATGGGGAGGAAATCTTCAAAATCGAAAACGGTCAAAGAATAAATATACCTAGAGAAATCAGCGAATTTGAAAGAGAAATATTTCAATTAGTAAAAGAAGAGGTTGAAGCCCAAAGACTAGAACAAGCAGCAATTGATAAAGTTAAACTTGATGACCTGAAAGTAAAATTAAGTGAATTATCAAGTCACACTGAAGTACTGAAAGTTTATAATGATTTGAGAACTACTCACATGGCCTCTTTTTTCACAATGCTCCAGAAAGACTTTATTGATAACCAACTTTCAAAATTTCCAGAAGGTATAATCAAACTACCAGAGCTTGAATTACTGCTAGAGCGCTTAGGAAAATTTACTCCCTACTACTTCTCTATGTTTACTGAAAAAATATTAGGAAGTATTAATAACCTTGATACTTTCATGTACTTATACCAGAGAATAAATACAATTGGATTAGACGAAGAACTAGAAGATGATGTTGCGGGAGCAATCGCAAGAAATCTAGAACGGATACTATCTAATACGACAAATGACTCTGCATCGCTTAAAATTACCGAAAACCTCAAGAATGATTATGGACTCATTAATTATCGATCGCGAGAAATTCTCTCCAATGCGCAAAACTACCTTAAGCCGGCTAAAAGTTGTCGTCATTATATTTCCAGCTTCTTTTAATTCTCTAGGAGAAGTCTAATGCCTATTGCGAAGTATTTTAAAAATTATCCTGATGCTTTAAAGAAGCAAATAGAAGACCTAATTTCAAGTGGCAATTTAAAGTCGTACCTTCTTAAGAAGTATCCTAATCAACATAGCATAAATTCAGACAAACAACTCTATGAGTACGTAAATGAATTGAAAGATTTGTACATGAAAAATGTTCCTCAACTTAGTAAGGTCATTTATCAAAAGCAGAGAGATATAATCAAAGATGCACTTGGAACCCATACCTTTGTCAGTCGCAATCATGGAGGAAAACTTAAGAGTAAACATGAGATTAGAATTGCTCAAAGTTTAAAAGATGCACCAAAAGAGATGCTTGAAATGCTAGTCGTCCACGAACTCGCTCACTTCAAAGAAAAAGACCACAATAAGGCCTTTTATAAATTATGTATTCATATGCAACCAGATTATCATCAAGTTGAATTTGATCTACGCTTATATTTAACTCTGCTAGATCAAGGTGAAAATCTTTATGATGGATCATTTGTTAAATAATTTAAATTGTTTCAGTATTTTAAGAGAAAAAACTTATTCATTTTCTCCCAAACATTCCGAATAGCTTTCATGTCAATGAGTAAAGAATCCTTTCATAAGCTTTTAAAGTTAGCCACGGCCAATGGGGTCAGTGATATTCACCTTAGAGAGGGAGAAAATCCTTATTTTAGAATGAAGGGTGGTCTCAAAAAAATAAAAGGCGATATTCTAACGAAAGAAGATATGCTCACAATTTGTCACACAATAATTCAAGATAAGAATATATTAAAAAACTTAGAAACAATAAAAGAATATGATGGCTCCTATCAGCTTGGAACCATTTGTAGAGTTCGAATTAGTCTTCTAAAATTTCAAGGTCGAATAGCTATCATTATGAGAGTTATTAATATTAAAGTTCCGACTATGGCAGAGCTTGGACTTCCTCCTGCTCTTCAAGGTTTTGTTAACGCAAAACGTGGGCTCGTTCTAGTGACAGGTGTTACAGGATCAGGAAAGAGTTCGACTTTAGCTTCTATAATCCAAGAAATAAATAGAACAAGAGAAGAGCATATTTTAACAATTGAAGATCCAATTGAATTTATCTTCACATCTGAAAAATCGAGGATTACTCAAAGGGAACTTGGCGAAGACACTGATAGTTTTAAGGACGCTCTAAGAGGTGCTCTAAGACAAGATCCAGATATTATCGTTATTGGTGAACTTAGAGATGCTGAGACAATTCAAATTTCAATGAAGGCTGCAGAAACAGGTCATTTAGTCTTTGCGACTGTTCATACGACAAATGCCCCATCTACTATCAATAGAATTGTGTCCATGTTTCCACCTGAAGAGCAAGATAATGTTAAACTTAGACTTTCTGAATGTCTCTTCGGTTCCATTAGCCAGCGTCTCCTTCCAACACTAGATGGTAAAGGAAGAATTTGTGCCCAAGAGATTATGGTAAACACAGTAGGTATTCAAGACTGCATTAGTGGAAAAGAAGACCTCTCAAAGATGTATATTACAATTGAAAAGTCCAAAGGAAAAATGCAGTCTTTTGATCAGCATTTAACCCAGCTTTATAGGGCCAAGAGCATTACATTTGATGTTGCCAGTGGCGCTGCATCCTCTCCTACTAACTTTGAAAGAAATCTAGAGTTCGGAGACAATGAAAATGACAAAGAAGAGCAAGAAGAAAAGAAAGAAGAGTCTTCTTCAGCTGGAGATGATGACTCAACAGCTGAACATGAAGTAGAGGCTTCAAGTGGTGAGCTTTCTCTTGATCTTGCTTAGTCAGTAGCTCCCATTTCTGTATATTCTGCTACTTACCACTTTTCTCTAAGCAATACTCAGGTTTATACCGATAAACTAAAGTGCTAAAACTACTACTTCTACTATTTATAAGTACGACTTCGACTCTCGCCTACAATGTAAGTATTGAAGGAGAAGGTGAATTAAGAAACTGCTCAACCGATGGTCCTAAAGAGTTATTTCACTGTCAAAATTCAAAAGGTGAAGAGTTCCTTATAAAAAGTAAAGACTGGGATTATGTCGCTTTAAAGAGAGACTCTTCTGGAAAATACAGCTCTGTTGATGTCTATAATATTTCAGACAAAGACGGAGGTTTTGTCTATGCGGCGAGCTTTGATAGCCAAAGCTTCTATACCGAAGAAGAACTTCCTAAATATCAAGGCCCAATAAATGATTATATAAATAATGAAAGATACCTCTATTCAGATTTTTTCAAAAATAATACTGAACAAGAAATTGATACTGACAATAAAGAGCTTGCTGACTTTTACAAGAAAGCAAAATTTGAAATAGAAGATAAGAAAGAAAAAGTTGAAGAAAGTTTAAAAATCAAGAACTTCAAAATCAAACTTAGTGATGGACAAGAAGTTAAGTGCTCAAAAAGTCCCCAAGAGAATTGTCCCCTACTCAACTGCGAGAAAGACTCAGAAGGTTTTGAAAGAATTATTCTTCGAAGTCAAAACTCCTTTATGGTTAATATGGAATCCTTTGGATTTAAAGGTAGTAATTTCTCTGTACCAGAAAACACTATGCTTGGCCTCTATGATGAAAATGGAAATGAATTAATTACTTATGCAAAAAATCCAGAGGGCGTATTCAAATCTAGTATGCTAGTGCCTTCAAACTTTAAAAATAACCCAAGACTATTTAAGAGTTTAAAAGAGCCATCTTATATGAGCTTCTTGTCTTCCCAACTGAAGTCTTGTGGACCAAAAACATTGAAAGTTTTTTCTGATATCTTTGAAAAAACTCAAAGAGATTTACAAAATACATCAATGCTTCAATATATTGATCTAGCAAAAGGAATATTAGAAAGTAACTATATAAATAAAGATTCTATTCCGGGGAACGCTTGCTATTACAAAGGGGCATACTACGCGCCAGAAGGTTACCAGCGCGCCCTTGAACTTGAAGTCATGAGCAAGAAGACCATATCCCTAGAAAGAGCACAGGAATTACTTGATCAGGCACTCAATAGAAGTGATATTCCTTGGAGCTACACTTATGATGGTTGCTACGCTCGGGCCCACCTTATGGCGAGAATGTTTGAAGCAGAAGGCATTCATGTAGACAAGGCATGGCTTAGGGGCTCGCTTAGAATTCCGGGGCAACCAAAGGGTATGAATTGGGGCTACCACGTTGCTCCTCTTGTCTATGTCAAGGGAGAGAACGGAGAAGTTCAAGAGATGATTATTGATCCTTCTATTTCAAAGAAACCAATAACACCAAAAGAGTGGGCCAAGACAATGGAAGTTAACTTTGATGAAACCGAGCAAGTTTCATTTCCGACTCCAACAAATACGGCTTTCTATAATAAGACCAGTTATAGTGTGACAAATTCAACTCCCTACTGGCCAGAATATAATAAGAGGCTTTCAGAATCTGACAAAATGAGTATGGCCGCTCAAACCATGCTAGAGTATGGTGGCGCTCCTTCATCTGATGAAGAGTGGGAACGATGGGAGTAAGAATGAAATTATTTATCATTACATTCTTTGTGCTTTCAATTAGTGCCAACTCAAAAGAGCTAACTGGAAAAGTGAACGTCGCTTCTATTAAGAAAGTGTCCAAGTCACAATATCATATTCTCTTTAAAGAGAAGGCCGCAATCTATAAGAGTTCTTCTAAGTTTATAAAATGCCTAAATATCTCAGTAAAAGAAAAGAGAGAAGTTCTCATTAAATGGGATATTAATAAGTTAGAAATCATAGGCTGCAAATCTAAGAAAAAATACCCATAGCTTTAGACATTTCACCCTTTTTAACATATTTAGTCGTTATGAAAAATATCATATCTCTGTTCATTATACTCTTCTCTCTATCAACATTAGCGCAAGAAGTATCTCGCGCGACGATTACAGAAATGGCCAAGAGAAATCATGTTGCTCTTTCTTACCAAGATGTAAAAAAAGTACTCTTTTCAACTGTTGAAAATATTGATGGAGTTGTTTGTAGTGTCTATACACCAAGTCAGTGCCAGAAGAGATATTATAAAGACCCAACAGAATTAGAAATCAAAAGGGCCGAGCAAGGTTTTAACTTAAATATTGAACATACATGGCCTCAATCAAAGGGAGCAAAAGAGCTTCCGGCCAATAGCGATATGCACCACCTCTTTGTGACCAGCAAGGAATCAAATAGTAAAAGAGCAAACCTTCCTTTTTGTAATGCTGAATATGATTACTGGCAAATGGATGGAAGTATTTACGGCTTTGATCAATTTTCACAGGACTGCTTTGAGCCACAAGACCTTCACAAAGGAAATGTAGCTAGAGCTATGTTCTACTTCTCTATTAGATATAATCTCCCAATCGATGAAGATCAGGAAGTAACACTAAGGGCTTGGCATAAATTAGATCCTGTTGATAATAGAGAGCTTGAGAGAAATGAAATAATCAGAGCAATTCAAGGAAACTCTAATCCCTTCATTACAAATCCTGAATTCATCAATATTATAAGAGACTATTAGTCGAACGAGCCAATATAGTCTTCGCCTACATTTCTAAGAATAGAGAAGTCCATCAAAGAAGCTTTCAATCTCTATATGCTGAGAATCAGTTGCCTCAATTTTAAAGATAACGGCTCTTCTCGTTAGACAGTGGAACACGATGAATCAAGACTAAAAAGATCAAGATAAGCACGGATATTTCAATCTGATAAAATTCTTCTGCAACAAACAAATTTAAAAGGAGAATTACCCGTGCTTGAGTCTCAGATTAACAAATTTTTATCCTTACCTGAACTAAAATTTACCAAAAAAAGAAATCTTAAGAATTACGTTATTGAATTTGAATGCTACAAAACTAATGAGTTTGAAGTCTGCCCTAAATGTGCAACAAAATCTTATAAAGTTCATGATCGTGTTTTTGTTCACATCAAAGATATTCCAATTAGAAACAAGCTCATTTTCTTAAAGATTAAAAAGAGAAGATTCAAGTGTCCCAACTGTAAGTCTGTTTTTAGAGAACCAATTCCTGGAATAAAAAAAGGATTTAAAACTACTCAACGATTTAGATCTCACATTCGTTGGTGTGCTTCAAACTTTTCAGATTTAAAAAGAGTTACAAAACAACTTCAATGCTCATCATGGCTTGTCTACACTGCTTTCTATGAACAGTTAAAGTTAGAAAATAAAAAGTGGCAAAATGAATGGTCTTCAACAGTTGGTGTTGATGAACATTCCTTTCTAAGAAACTCAAAAAGTCACTCCACAGAATTTACATCTATATTTGTTGATTATAATAATAATCGTGTCCGGGAAGCTATTCTAGGAAGATCTATGGATGATTTAGAGAACTCGAGGATTATGGATATCAAAGGGCGAGAGAATGTAAAAAATGTCGTCATGGACATGTCTGGATCATATAAGAAATTTGTAACTAAGCACTTTCCAAATGCAATTATTACTTGTGATAAATTTCATGTCGTTAAACTTTTCAATCATGCTTTAAATAGAATAAGAATTGAAGTGATGAAACATCCATATTTTTTAAAATCTAGGAACAGCCCTGTTCGAAGACTTTATCTAAAAAACCATGAGCGCTTAAGCTTCTCAGAAAGACATGTTGTAAGACATATTAATAGCCTTTTTCCAGAGCTTAAAGAGATGTATAAGTTCAAAGAGAGGATGCTGTTTATTTATAATATTAAAGGTTTCAAAAGAGCACGTAAAGCGATGACAAAGCTTACAGATGAGATGGCACAAAGTGGAAGAAAGATTGTTCAATCCCTTCGAAAAACAGTAGTGAAATGGCGACGAGAAATATTAAATTATTTTAGGACTAGACTCACTAATGGACGGACTGAAGGGTATAATCGTAAGGCCAAACTAATACAGAGAAAGGCCTACGGGTATAGAAATTTTGAAAACTATAGGCTTCGTTTAATTTACGATTGTAGATAGTTTTAAGTTTCTCATTTTATTTTTAAGGACTCATTTTATAATGTTTGGGAGAAGCTATAAATAAAACTCAAATATTTGAATAAGAAAACCGATAGTTAGATTAATAAAGGAAGAATTTTATCATTTAGGAATGGTCTAAGCATAATCTTGATCGAAGGTTTTGAGCTCTTTCCACTGCCGCCCGAGGATAACCGTTAGTTCATAATCTTGATAAATGATTTCTGTCTTAATCGTTTCTTCAATTCGAATATCCCAGTACTCGCAAATTCCTTGCGAAATACTAACATTATCTAGTGTTTTAATATGGTTCATATGATGTCCTGATTTTTTTGCTAACCTAGCATAAATATGAATTTTTCAAATTTCGATTGTAATAATTTTACTAACTGGTAGTGAAAATAAGAGCTTGAAATTTGGGCTTGGAAATATTTTGGGATCCTGGTCTCTACTACCCCAGAAACAAAAAAGCCCAGTCGTTAAACTGGGCTTTTTTATGATCAAGATAGTTGGTATCTGATCAAATATAAAATGGCGGGGCGATCCACGGTCGAGCATTTTTAGGTCTATAAATGCTTTGGAGTTTTAACCAAGTTAATGGTCTAAAATGACAATATTTAATTTATTTGATATGATTCATCTTGGTTAGGTGTGAAAGAAAGTCAGTAATTTCGGAGAGTTACGGGCAGTTGGGAATATGTTATATTGTTCTTAACCAATGGAGCAAGTTATGACTAAAAAGAAAGATTTTAATGAAGCAATGGAAGAAATGGACAAGTTAGATGATGTCGTTATTTCGGATAAATTAAAAGATGAATTATATGAAATCTACAAAGATGAGATTTTTGAAGAAAATGAAAGTACTGAAATTTCAGCTTCTTCAGTTGATAAGATAAGGAAAGCGAGTGTTGAGCAAAGCAAACAGGATAGGATTTAGAAACTTTTTCAAATCAATAGGGACGTCAGGCCATGTTGATCTAATAATAGATGCAAATGTAATTATTGCAGCTAAAGATAAGAACCATAAGGATCATTCACTTGTAAGAGAGTTCTTTAATGATCTAAAAAATAAAACTCAAAGTTATACTTTATTTACAACTGTCACTACAAAAGCCGAATTTCTAGAATACTGTAGACGTATGATCATTACCAAAGCGATCATAAGTGCATATAACTCACACAATGAAGAGCAAATTCTAACATCAAAATGTCATCAAGAAATTCAAAGTCAAATTAGAGCTAGAAATTATAGACAAAATAAAGAAGTTCAAAAACAAGAACAATTAGAAAAGAAATTAGAAGCAGAAGGTTTTGATACTTTAGAGTATGATATTAAAGAATTTTCTATTGATGCAAATTACTTCAAAGACTCCGAAATCAAAAATATAAAAAAAGCCTTTAGGGCCAGAACAATTGAAAATGAACTTGGCTGGATTAAGCTGTGCGAGGATACACTTTTACCACGACTCGAAAAATATGAACAAATCTTAGATGATATGTGTCACTACTTAACGACAAGAGATATTGAGTCTAAGAAGTTTTTTACAGAGGGTGAAGTACAATGGCGTATGGCCACTCAAATATGTGCAGAAACCGCTATGGGGTATTCTGATGCAATGATTTTGAATATGGCGAATCATACGAGCATTAAACATATATTCTCACTTGATTACGATATTGTTTATGGCGGTCATATATCTGCTAAAGATAAAATAATAATTGTCCCTGATAAGAGATTGAAGCATTACAAGCAGACTCTGAAAGGACTATAACAGTTGAATCGCAGTTTTAGTAATTAGTTTTTTTAGCAATAAACTGGGTAACAGAAGCATCTCCTTTATGAAACTTTCCTTCACTAAAATTGCGAATAATATCTCGTGATAGCTCTATTGAGAAGCCGTTGAAGTCGTGTTCTAATTGTGCCTTTGAAAAAAGCATATCTTTGTCTTTTGGGCCACCACTCTTGAGATCAATCTGATTTATATTGTATCCTTCAAGAAGAAATATGCCGTTATTTGTGAGTCCTTTTTTTATTGATAAATGTAAAGGAACTCTAATAGTTGAAGGAAGATGTGCTGAAATCGAAATGATAGCGTCCCATTTAAACTCACCCAAATTATAGTCTTTTAAATCAGCAATATCATACGTAATATGGAGCTTATGTTCCTTTGCAAATTTAAGTGCTTTTTCTTTTCCTTTTGAGGACAGGTCAACAGCAGTAACATTAAACCCTTTTGAAGCAAGGAAAATCGCATTTCTACCTTCTCCTTCAGATAAGCATAAAATATTACCACCTTTCTTTAGCCTAAAGTAATGCTCTAATAGAAAACTGTTAGGTTCTTTGCCGTAACAATATTCATCGCTGCTATATCTGTCATCCCAAAATTTTTGAATGCTTTTATTCTCTGTAGTCATATTTAATCATTTATTTTTCAGTTACATAATTGAAAAGATGTTTTAAAATTCAGACCAGAAAAAACCTCTGATTTGACCAACCTTGTAACCTACAGCTTTATCCTTTGGATATAATTTAGAAATTTTTTCTTGTAAATCAGCTTTAATATTTGTTCCATGACATTTTAAACATAGAGGCATCGTAATAATTGGTTTTAAGAGTCCTTGTTTTCCATCTTGTAATTTAACTACAGTATAAGGTTCTTTAGTTTCTTTGTTATGAAACTCTTCAATATATTTAAGCATCCATTCTTTTGGATAATTGGAAGGATTTCTATTTTTTAAGCTGACTCTTCCAAATTGAGTGTTTGGACTTGATAAGCTCTTTTTTATTTCAGGAGCCTTTACATTACAAATTGTAACAGCCTCTAGTGGAGATTTCTTCATGCCTTTTTGTAATTCAACTTTAAGTGCTGTTTGGAAAATTTTTATTTTTGACAAAATATCTTCTTTGTTTTCAGCAAAACTAGAATGAGATAAAAGAAATGTCGTGAATAGAATTATTAGTTTCATGCGTAGATTCCTTGCACTTTTACGGTGAACATTGAAGATTTACTTATTAGCGTCTCTTTATTTTTATATAGTATAAACAATCCCATGAGAATGAGAAATATAGCAAATCCTTTTTTTAAAGTATTTTGACTAATAAATCTTACAAGGTAAGAACCTATGAATATTCCCACAATTGAACACGAACTAAATTTAAAAAGAAACTCCCAAGGTACAGTTACTTGATCAAGATAACCCATAAATCCTGTCAGTGAATTTAGAGCGATGAGTAATAAAGATGTTCCAACTGCTTTCTTCATTGGTGATTTTGCTAGTAATACTAGTGCGGGAACTATAAGGAATCCACCACCTACACCAACGACCCCTGTAATGATCCCAACAAAAATACCCTGAAGAGCAAGAAAGAAAAGGTCTTTTTTACTACTATTTTTTTCTAAGGTAGCTCTTTCTACTTCCTCTCTCCCTCTAAACATAAAAAATGCGGCGATAATCATTATAATTGCAAAAAAGATTAGTTGTGATTGACCTGAAATAAACTGGCTGATTTTGGCCCCACCAAATGTTCCAACCATGGCAAATGGGCCAAAGATTAGTACCATTTTTAAATCTACATTCTTATTTTTAAAGTGAGGTATAACTCCGATTAAACTTGTCATCCCAACAATTGCTAGACTTAGAGCAATAGCTAACTTTGCATCCATCTTCATGACATAGACAAGTATTGGCACAGTTAAAATTGAACCTCCTCCGCCGAGTAGGCCTAAGCTTAATCCTATGAGTATAGCAAGTATGTATCCAATCATTTATTACTCCAAAGTTGCTTTTATAAAATCATCATTTCTCTTACTTGTTTAACTTACTGTTTTTACTTCCAGATAAAGTATTTTAATAAATTATATGAGACAATCTAACTATAAATTCCTATTTAAAAATACTATAATGAAAAAAAATAAATAACTTTGAGCCCCATCAAGGTTGTTTTGTTTAATGTATTATAATTTATTTGATAACAACTATAAAGAAGATCCGTTATGAGTATTAAAACTGGTATTAATGAAAGTAAAAAAAATGATATTGCAGCTGGGTTGTCTAAATTACTAGCTGAGACATATACGCTTTACTTAAAGACACACAAATATCATTGGAATGTTACAGGGCCAATGTTTCAAAGTCTTCATACGATGTTTGAAGTGCAGTATACAGAGCTTGCCCTTGCTGTAGATGAAATTGCTGAAAGAATTCGAGTTTTAGATTTTAAAGCTCCTGGTTCGTACACTGAATATTCAAAGCTTAGCTCCGTTAAAGAAGATGAACAATTAGATCGTAACTCTAATGAAATGATAGTGAATCTGCTTTCAGACCATGAGCAGGTAGTAAGAACTGCTAAAGAGATTTTACCTTTATTGGAGAATGCCAATGATGAAGGGACGAATAGTCTTCTTGGTGGAAGGATTGAGTATCATGAAAAAACTGCTTGGATGCTTAAAAGCTTATTAGGCTAAAGAAGATCATTAGGGGGAATGGAAATAAGTTTTTCATGGTCGAGAATTTTAAAGTCTCGACCATCCTTTTCAATATAACTATTTTTTTCTAAAATAGTCATTACACGAGCAACTGTTTCAAAAGTACTTCCTGAGTATTCGGCAATTTCTTTTCTTGTCCATACATACTCAGGATACTTTAGTTTCAAAAAAACTAAAGACTCCGATATTCTCTTGTGTGTACTTTTATCTAATAACCCTGCCATCCTTAATTCTACTTTACCAAGATCTTTTGATATTGACTTAACAAGATCACGAAGTAGTAATGGATTTTCTGAACAAATCCTTGAACACTCTTCTTTTGATATTCTCACTACACTTGTCTGGCTAAGCGCTATTGTAGATGCATGATATGCTTCTTCTGCAAAAAAAGAACGGTGCCCCAAAATATCATTTTTTCCAAAAACTCGAAAAAATGTTTCTTTGCCTGACTCTGAGATATAAAAGAGTCCAATCATTCCTGACTCTATAAAGTATAAATTTTGAGGAAAGTCACCCTCATTATAAATGATTTGGCCACGCTTGTAGGTATGCTCAGTTTTGTGTTTAATATGTGGTTTTACGTTAATATAAAACATTTTTCACCCATAAATATATAGTTTGAGCCCCATCAAAGTATTTTCTTTTAAAGCACTCTATAGTTATATTAATTAAATAATAACCTAGGAGATAGATATGTCACACAAATTAAAAGCCTTCTTTGATAAGGATACTAGTACGTTAACATATATAGTTTATGACGAAAAAACTAAGGATTCAGTATTAATTGACTCGGTGCTTAACTATGATCCTGCTGCCTCTCGATTGACCTATGCGTCAATAGATCAAGTTCTCGACTTCGTTGAGGAGATGAGCCTTAAAGTTCACTATGTACTTGAGACTCATGCTCATGCAGATCATTTAACAGGAGCTTCTGAAATTAAAAAAAGGATTCCAAGTATAAAAATTGGTATTGGAAAAAATATAACAAAAGTTCAAGAAGTTTTTGGAAATATTTATAATCTTAAAGATCTTAATACTAATGGAGTCCAATTTGATGTTCTATTGGAGGAAAATAAGCCTTTAAAGGCAGGAACGATTGAGATTAAAACAATTTTTACTCCGGGACATACTCCAGCATGCTCGTCGTACTTAATTGATGATATGCTCTTTACTGGAGATGCACTTTTTATGCCTGACTTCGGTACTGCCAGATGCGACTTTCCCGGAGGAAGTGCGAAAGAACTTTATCATTCAGTTCATGAAAAACTATATAAATTGCCAGATGATACTAGAACATTTACTGCACATGATTATCAACCCAATGGACGTGAGCTTCAGTATAAATCAACAATTGGTGAGCATAAAAGTCGAAATATCCAGTTAAAAGCATCAACAACAGAGGAAGAATTTATTCGATTTAGAAATGAAAGAGATTCAACTTTAACTGCACCACGACTTTTATTGCCAAGTATTCAATTAAACATTAGTGCAGGAGAGCTTCCAAAAGCTGAAGACAACGAAAGTCACTACTTAAAAATTCCTCTAAGGAAATAGGAGATTGCAAATGGAAAATATATTATACCCATTGGGTGGTGGAATATTAATTGGTATCTCTAGTACTATTTTACTTGCAGGTATCGGTCGAATTTCTGGGATAAGTGGAATTTTATCTTCAGTTATTTCAAGACCAGCAAAAGAACATTTTTGGAAATATAATTTCCTACTGGGACTTCTTATTGGAGGGGGAATGACTTATGTTTCATCGCCTCAACTTTTTAATTATTCAGTTAATGATAATTTAATCAAAGTCATCATTGCAGGATTACTTGTGGGGTTTGGTACAAGGCTTGGAAACGGTTGTACGTCCGGTCATGGGGTTTGTGGCATGTCTCGAATGGCAAAAAGATCAATTATAGCAACTATTACTTTTATATTAGTAGGAATGATAACTGTAACTATAGAGGGGCTTATAAAATGAAAGCGCAAATAATAAGTTTAGTTTCGGGTATTCTCTTTGCCATTGGACTGTCGATTTCAGGAATGATAAACCCTGAAAAGGTGAGAGGTTTTTTAGATATATTAGGCGACTGGGATTACTCTCTTGTATTCGTTATGCTTGGTGCTGTTAGTTTTAATTATTTTTCATTTAAATATTTAAAAACAAAGAAGCCGATATGTGCAGATACACATTTTCTTCCAAAATCAAGCAAGGTTGATAAACAACTTATATCAGGAGCAGTTTTATTTGGTGCGGGATGGGGCCTTCTTGGTATTTGTCCCGGGCCAGCGATAGTAAACTTAGTAACCCTTAATTCAAGTATTATCATTTTTATATTAGCTATGCTCGTTGGAATGGGAGCATATAAAGTTTATGAGAAGTGAGGAATTATGAAATGTTTTAATTTAACAGATATTGAAGATAAGAAAGAATCAATCCTTTTTGATCATTTTATTCGAGTTGATAATATATATATTGCATCAAAGGTAATATCTGATGAACAAGTAGACTATTTGAATTCATTAGGAATTAAAGTTGCAATTGATTTAAAGGGAAATAATGAAACGCTATTTAATGATAAGGAGCAATTTGAAATAAAGGGAATAAAGTATATTCATTTTCCAATAACAGATATTTCTAGCTTAACCTTTGATCAGGTACAAGAGTTTAGTGAAATTCTTAATGAAAATGAATCACCGAAAATAGTATACTGTGCTTCTGGGAACAGAGTTGGAGCATTAATGGCACTTCATGCCTCGATGGTTTGTGGTCATCCAAGGCAAAGAGCGTTTGGTTTTGGTGTCAGAATTGGGATGATAAATGAATCAACAAAAAATCAAGTTTATGAAAAAATTTTCAAAGGAGATAAAAGATGAGAAGAATAATATTATTGATAATAGGTGTATTTGTACTTAATGCTTGTGCTCATAAAAAAGGTAAGAGTGAAAGTGATATTAGAATAGGAGAAAATTTACAATCAAATAGATATGGAACCATATATTTTTCTAAACAACCTGATGATAAAGATTGGGCTAAACTAAAAGAACAAGGCTTTGAAACAATTATCAATTTAAGAGAACCAAGCGAACATGATGAGAAAAATGAAAGAAAGTTAATAGTAAAATCAGGAATGACTTATGTTAATATTCCATTCCCAAAAAAAATGAAACTAGACAATAACTATGTTTCAAAAGTCACGAAAGAAGTAATGAAAAACAAGGATAAAGGTAAAATACTTATTCATTGTAGTAGTGGAAACAGAGTCGGTATTTGGGTTGGTGCTCATTTTTATAAAGATCATGGTTTCTCAAAAAAAGAATCAATAAATACGGCTAAAGCTCATGGATTAAATAAGCCAGAAGCTATTAATAAACTAAAAAAATATTTTGAAAATAACTAAAGAGAGGTTTTATGAAAGATTTACCAAAAAACGTTACAGCTTATAAAAAAACTCCTAGCTACAATGAAAATTCTATTCCTAATACTCTTTCAAGTGGTCATCTTACAAAAGAGGGGACATGGGGGAAAATTTGTATTCTAAAAGGAACATTAATTTATGTTATTGAGAATGATCCCGAAGAAATTATTGAGTTAAGCATTCAGAAATTTGGTGTTGTAGAGCCTCAAGTTTCCCACCATGTGAAAGCGCAAGGAGAGGTAGAGTTCTATGTCGAATTCTATAAGTAAACTAATCCTAGTTAGATTGTTTTAAGGAAATAAATGAGACACAATCAAAGAGAATTACATAAAATAACGAATGTTGGTTTTTTAAGAGCTGCTGTACTAGGAGCGAATGATGGGATTATCTCTACGTCTAGCCTAATCGTGGGTGTTACAAGTTCGGGTCTTTCTGAAAAAGAAATACTTACTACTTCTATCGCAGCACTCATTGCTGGTGCAATGTCGATGGCTGCGGGTGAATTCGTTTCTGTCAGCTCTCAAGCCGATACTGAAAAAGCAGATATAAAAAAAGAAAAGTGGGAACTCGAAAATGAGCCAGAAGCAGAATTGATTGAGCTTAAAAATATCTACTTAAAAAGAGGTTTAAGTGAAAAATTAGCTCTTGAAGTTGCTCATGAACTAACAAATCATAATGCATTAGATGCACACCTTAGAGATGAACTTGGTATTGTAAATGAACATAAAGCAAAACCCCTGCAAGCGGCATTAGTATCCGCATTCACTTTTATAGCTGGAGCAATTCTGCCAATTTTAGTAATTCTTATTGTTGATATAGAAAATTTAGTTTTTTCAGAAGTATTTGTTACTATTCTTGCATTACTTGTAATGGGAGGAGTTGCCGCCAAAAGTGGTGGCGCAAAACTATGGATTGGTTCAATTCGAGTTGCTTTTTGGGGAGCTGCAGCAATGGGATTTACAGCATTAATTGGATATTTATTTATGATATCATAATGCTATATTGATACGTAGTTCGATTATTAATAATATAAAGTTATACTTGTTTATGTATAACACTTACAAAGGAGTTTATATGTCATTACTATTGGGCGATACTGCCCCTAACTTTCAAATTGATTCACAAAAAGGAAAAATCGACTTACATGAATTTATTGGAAACTCGTGGTGTTTCTTTTTTAGTCATCCAGCTGATTTTACACCTGTTTGTACAACTGAAATGGGAAGAACAGCACAACTAGCATCAGAGTTTGAAAAGAGAAATGTTAAGCCACTTGGTTTATCAACCGATTCAGTGGAAGAGCATAATAAGTGGATTTCAGATGTGAATGATACTCAAAATACTGATCTTCAATTTCCAATCGTTGCCGATCTTGATCAAAAAGTAGCTAAGCTTTACGAAATGATTCACCCTGACCAAAGTGCAACAGCAGCTGTAAGGTCTGTTTTTATCATTGATCCAAATAAAAAGATTAGACTTACTATGACCTATCCTATGAGTGTTGGTCGAAATTTTGATGAAATCTTAAGAGTTGTAGATGCGCTTCAAACAACAGATAAGTTTGGTGTCGCAACCCCAGCTGACTGGCAAGTTGGTGACAAGGTAATTATTCCACCAAGTGTAACAAATGATGAAGCTAAGAAAAAATTTCCTCAAGGTTTTGAGGAAGTTAGATCATACTTAAGATATACTAACGTATAAAGAATTCGCCACCAATGGCTGCATTTCAAAGTTGTTGGTGGCTAATTTATAAATATTTGAATAGCTTAGAAAGTACGAGGAACAATATATGTCAATGTATACAACAAAGTCTGTAGCGGTACCTGATTCAGTTGAATTGCGAACGTCTTCTGATGGGAAAGACGATCTCATTGTGACGCCTCCTCCTGAATTCAAAGGGCCAGAGGGATTTTGGACACCTGAAGATTTGTTTTCAGCGAGTATTTCCAGTTGTTATATTCTGACATTTAAAGGAATCGCTAAGTTTAAAAAAATGGACTGGGAGAGTATAGAAGTCAAGGTTGAAGCTCAGCTGGAAAAAACTGATTCTGGTTATCGATTTACAAAAGCTACTATTTTTCCTCGATTAATTATTTGCTGTAAAAGTAATGTAGACAAATATTTGGAAGTACTAGATAAGGTTAAAAAAACTTGTTTGGTAACAAGGTCTATGAATACTGAATTTATCTTAGTTCCCAAAATTATTGTAAAGGCGAAAAAATAATTTAAAGTGCCTCGAATTTCTTTTTTTCTTTGAGTAACTTGTAATAAAGTAAGGCCATAAGACTACCACCTGTAATAGACATCAGTATATGTATACTAAAAAGTAAGTAATTAATACTTTGAAAGCCCACAATATGTTGAGGGGCAAATCCTAGCCGAGAAAAAGCTTTAATTAAGAAAATACTTCCAAAAACCCCAGCAATTGAATTACTTGTTGTCATCCATTTTTTTTCTAAAAAGAGACCTGTAATATTTGAAGCTGCTACGCCAATAAAAATACTAAATAAAGATATTAAGGACTCAAGCATATCCAATCCTAGTGATCATAATTAAAATCATCAATTTTTCCAGTAAGTAATCTCTTTTGAATAAGCATATAAATACCCATTAAGATTATTCCAATGATTCCCCAATATATAGCCACAGATAAAGGATATTGCGTAGTAGATGTATTATAAATGGTTAGGGGAGGGTTATGCTCATTTGTTGAAGGTAAAAGTGTTGGGAAATGTGAAAGTAGAGTTGTCGATAAACCCGAGAAAATCATTAAAGAGGATAATATAAAAGCTGTTGTTTCTTTTTTGAACTTTTTAGTAAAAAACAGGCCAACCAAAGTACCAATATAAATAAGTGGAAATATACAAAGAATGGGATAGCTTGTGAAATTTTCGATGGGTAAAGACTTAATAGAGCTAAGTGTTAGAAGTGCCGCTACAGAGAGAACTAACAGCACAATATTTAACTTTATGATGATACTTTTAAGTTTTTGATTAATAGATGAACGTGTTTTTAGAATTATCCAGTTTGCTCCATGAATAGCTAAGGTTATTGTAGAAATAAATCCAATCATGATTGTAAACCAATCAAAAATCCCGGGTTCAGTTGATAGAGGACTGAAGCTAGAGTTAAAAAATGGTAAAAAGAAATATTGTGGTTCATGAGATGAAACACCATCTATAACTCCACCAAAGTTTACTCCTCTTACAATATTCCCAAGCCCAACGCCGAATATTAAAGATAATAAAAGACTCGACACTCCAAATGCTTTATCCCAAAAGTCTTTCCATACCTGAAGCTTAAATTGATTTCGGAATTCAAGTCCAGTTGCTCTAAAAATAATAAGCCATAGGGCAATCATTAATGGAAGGTAGAATCCACTAAATACAGATGCATAAAATGTTGGAAATGCCATGAAGAGGAGTCCTCCGGCGGCAACTAGCCAAACTTCATTTGAATCCCAAAAAAGTCCTGCTGACTTTGCAATAACTAGCTTATCTTTTTCTTCTTTTGCAAAAAAAAGATGAATGATACCAGCTCCAAAATCATATCCATCGAGTATGAAAAACATCACAAGTACTAATGCAATAATAATAAACCAAAAAACTTCCATTATTCATCTTCCATATATTTAGGTCCATGATGTATAACTTTACCAACTAATAATAAAAATAATAATCCTAGAACCATGTAAAGACCTACAAAACCTAAAAGTGTAAAAATTGTATTCCCTGCTGACACTGTTGGAGAAACTCCATCTGCAGTTTTAAGAAGCCCGTACACTAAATAGGGTTGGCGTCCAAGTTCAGCTGTATACCACCCCGTGATATTGGCAATGTACGGGAAGGGAAATAAAAGCATTATGACCCAAAGAATTGGTTTAGAGACATATAGAGCTTTCCTCCACATCATTAAGCATGCAAGAGCTAAAACAGCTATAAAGATCGTCCCAAGCCCCACCATTATATGATAACTATAGTAAAGAGCTGGTATATTCGTCGGAAGATCTTCTTCTTTAAATTCATTCATACCTTTGACGGGTATGTCCCACGAAGAATAAGTTAATAAACTTAAGATATTAGGAACAGCGATCTTGTTGTCAATTCGTTTTGTAACCATGTTGGGTTGACCAATTAAAATAATTTCCGAGCCAGCTTCTTCAGTCTCAAAAATCCCTTCCATTGCAGCAAAGGTTGCAGGCTGGTATTTAACAACATTTTTAGCGTTCATATCACCTGTTGGCATTGCTACAAGAAAGCTTGATATCAATCCAAATATTACACCTGTCTTAAGAAAAAGCTTTCCATCCTCAATATGTCTATTAGTTAGTAGATAAAATGCACCTATACTTGCGACGACTACTGAGGAGGTCACCATTGAAGCCATTTGGTTATGAAGAAATGCTGGTAATAGCCAAGGATTAGTGAATAACTCTGAAAAGTTAGTGAGTACAAATTTTCCATTTTCTAAAATTTCATATCCCACTGGATGCTGCATCCATGCATTTGTTGCAAGTATAAACCAGCCACTAAGCCATGAGCCGAGAAAGACGAGAAACCCAACAAGCAAATGCATCCTTTGGCTCATGAGTTTTTCACCAAATATAAACAGAGCTAAGAAAGACGACTCTAGAAAAAATGAGAACATTCCCTCCATTGCTAAGGTTTGCCCAATTATAGAGCCTGTAAGTTCAGAGAACTTTGCCCAGTTAGTTCCAAACTGAAACTCCATTGGAATCCCAGTTACAATCCCCATAGTAAAGTTGATAGCAAAAATTTTCATGAAGAATTTAGCTGCGTTATTAAATCTAACGTTTTGAGTCTTTAAGAATTTCCATTTGAAGTAAACTATTATGAGTGAGAGTCCCATCGTTAGTTGAGGAAAAATGTAGTGAAATGTTATGGTAAAGGCAAACTGAAGCCTATCATAAAAAATTATATCTTCCATATATCTTCGGTACAATCTAAACTAATACCGTCTCCATTTATTGTTTTTATTTAAAAAATTATACACTCTGAGGTGCGTCAGGAAAAGTGAGAAACCACTCTTTTTGATGTTTCTTCATCTCCATTTTTCAAGATAGCTATGTCAATTAGGATACACTATTTATTTCAGCCAGTTTCACTCAAGTGGAAGTCTGAACTAGGAATCGATTTCTTGATAAAATAGAGATTAGAATCCAAAAGATTGACCTCAGTGTCATGGCACCAACCGTTCTTATCTCATAACTTTTACCTGAATACACATGAATACCAAAACCAATAAAGACAAGTAGGGTCGTGATGGCTAAAGTTATCGCTAGAGAAAAAGCCCATTTCTTTTTTAGAAATATGCCAATTCCGAAAATTACATAGAAAAAACCACCAATAAAGTTAAACCAGAGGACAAATGGAACGAATTTACCAGCAAATTGCTTGCCTGCTTCACCACCAAATAGGGCAAAGCCACCAGACTTTATTGTCATAATCCCAAATCCAATCGCAAGCAAGCCTAGAATTCCAATAATCATCTTGTCTTTTTTACTATTGATTTTCATAGGGTTTCTCCATTTTTATATTTAGTTAAATATATCTCCATTTTTCCAATGGTATTAAAAAGGTTAAGAGATGTTACTTCATTTAAAAACTCTAACCCAATAATTTGAAGTGAGCTTCGGTCATATGCTTCTTGTAATTTGACATAATCAAGAGTTGTAATTTTACCATTTTTAAATCGTTTTTTTTCAGCTTTTAAAATTTCTTTCTGCTGAACTATTATTTTCTTTAAATAAGTTATTTGTTCTGTATTTGATTGAACTCTACCCTTAATTTCTCCAAAGCCATTATTCAAATTTAATTCTACTTGTCTCTCTCTAAATTCAGCTTGTCGTTTCTGGCTCAGGGCCATATTAATATTACTTGAGCTTTTCTTTCCTCCTAAATCAAAGTCCCAACTTATGCCTGCATATACTTCGTATTTGTCTTGAGAGTTCTCCTCAATGGATTCACTAATCCCACCTCCTCGGCCAAAGCTCTTTAGTGAAACAAATAAGTCAACATTTGACTTTGCGGCCTCGTTTTCAATTCTCAGTAAGCTTTCAGAAATTTCTTTCCTTGTTTTTATTTGAGAACTCACCAGACCTTCTTTAATTATATTTACAACCTCGTTATCTGAAAGACTCAGTAAAGATTTTGAAATCTTCATTTGCTCTATGGATATTTTTGGGTTGTATCCAATTTCTAAAATAGATTTTAGCTTTATGCTCTCAATCTCTATTTTTGAATTAATTTCTGCTAGATTTTTTTGTCGGTTAGTTATTTCAACTTCTGAGGTAAGAAGTTCTGATTTACTAATAATGCCTGATTTTCTTTTTACTAAATTATGCTTATGGAGTCCCTTGAATCTATCTAAAGAACTTTGAGCAATTTCTTTTTCTCTAACTAATTTAACTAAATTCCAATAAATGACAATGGCATCACGAGCAACCTTATCCTTCTCAGCTTGTGTCCTATATTCAATACCTTTCCTTTGTAGCGATACTGCCTTTTTCTTAAAGTGGTATTCTCGGCTGCCAAAATTTCTCCACAATGGAATTGCGATTGATGTCTTATAAACACTATCCATGGCATCCAAGGAGAATTGATTGTTACTTGGGATCGTTCCCATTTCTTTGTCTTCAAAACCAACACCTAACCCAAATTTAAAACCATAAGAAGTCAGCTTCTCGTAATCTAAAGAAAGCCCATAACCCTCTTTCTTTGAATCTAATGTAATTGGAGGATTTGGATAGTTTTCGGATGTATACTTAAATAGCTTTGCTGATAACTTCCCATCAAGCATACCGTCAACTCCACTCTCTTGATATTCAGCTTGAACTGCGTTTTCATCTTGTATTTTAAATTCATTCGATTCTTCTAATATTTTTACTATTGAGGAAATATTCAATTTCTCCTGTGCAATAGCATTTTCAGGTAAAAACCCTCCCACCACTGAAAAAATAAGTAGCATTGCTATATTGTTCATTTTAGCACCTCTATATTTTTTAAACTTATCCCCTAAGTCATTTCCAATTAAATATAATGTGGGCATAAAAAGTAGAACAACGGTAGTACCAAATAGAAGTCCGTAAAGAATTGCTAAAGACAAAGGAGACAATAAAGGGTCATACCCACCAATAGCGTAAGCAGTAGGAGCGACGGCCAGCACAGTACTAATTGTTGTCAGTGAAATTGGCCTTAATCTTTCTTTGGCTCCCTGAATAAGTAGCTCTTTAGAAAAGCCACCATTATCTTTCATAAGCTGATTTATATGATCCACTAGAACGATTGAATCATTTACTACTATTCCAGCAAGCCCAATGAGTCCAATTCCAGCAAACATTGAAATAGGTAAATTGTGAAGATAAAAAGACAAGAATATTCCCACAACTCCAAAAGGAATTACCGTTAATATCAAAAAGGGTTTTGCGTATGAATCAAACATTAAGCTTAAAATAAAATATATCCCAACAATGGCCAAACCTGCTGCTATTATTAGTCCTGAGAAAATCTTTGCCTCTTCTACAGGTCTTCCACTAATCGTATATTTAATATTTTTTTCTTTAACGAACTTTGACTTAAATACATCAAGCATTTCCACTGCGGTTATCTCTTTGGTATTAATGTTCCCTGTAACAGAAGTTGAGCGTAGACCATTATAATGCTTAATCTCAGCGTAAGAAGGTCTTTCTTCATAGTCAATCATCGTATCAAGCTTAATTAGTTGACCACGCTTATTTGCGATAGGAAGCTTGGAAATAAAATCAAAGTCACCTCTCGATTTTTTGTCCAGCCTTAATCTAAAATCATAGGACTTATTTATAGAGGAGTAATCCGTTACGACCTGTCCATCAAAAGCAATTCTCAAGGTTCTTATAATATCTACAGGCGTTAATCCTGCCTGAGCAACTTTCTTGTAGTTTAATTTAAGATTAATTTCATCTTTTCCCGGAATGAAATCATCTTTAACATCAGAGATACCTTTGATTTTTTTCAAAAAACTAATAACTTTATCAGACGATTCCTTTCTATCTTCGTTTTTATTAGAAGACATAATAATTTCAAAAGGTTCACCTAAAGGTGGCCCGATCCTCATTAGATCAAACTCTAAATCATACCCTTTAGATTTAAATGTCTCTGAATGTTTACTATTTATTTCATTTATTAAATCTTGAGCGGTTCTTTCTCTATCGCTATATGGAGTCAGATACACTAAGAATGAGACTAAATTTTCCTCAGTTCCAAAATTTGTAAGAGAACTTAAACTATGAGTTCCTATTCGTGTGGTATACCCAACAAGTTCATTCTCTTTTAAATTTCCAATGCTATTTTCAACATCCTTTATTATTGCTTCTACCTTTTCTGGAGCGTATCCTTTTTCTAAAGTAATTTTTAGAGAAAATCCTTCTGACGCTTCTTGAGGAAAGGAGTCTTTCCGAACCTTAGTAGCTCCAATGAATACACTGAACACAAATAATCCAAGAAACCCTAGTATTGCGAGATAGCGAAATTTTAGAACTTTGGTAAGTATTTTTTCATAAAGATTTTCCCAAAATATAACAACACTATTCTTTTTATAGCCACCTTTCTTTATTGATCCATGTGCTAAGTGGGCCGGTAACAGCAAATAGCAATCTATCAATGATACAAATAATGCGATCATTACAACTGTTGGCATTTGCCATATAAATTTTCCGGGCAAACCTCCCAGTGCCAATAATGGTAAAAATGCTGTAATTGTTGTTAATGAAGCTGCTAGAACAGGCCTCCATAGCCTTCCAACCGAATTGCTTGCTGCTTCCTCTGGACTTTCACCATTTTCTATATTTACATCAAATCGCTCACTGATAACCATCGCATCATCAACAATCATTCCTAAAACAATGACAAATGCTCCCATTGAAACTGAATTTAGAGTCAGTCCCATTGGCACAAACAAAATCATGCTTCCAAATACAGTAAACGGAATTCCAAAGGCAGTCCAAAAAGCCGGTTTACCTCCTAAAAAATAAAATAGTAATATAAGGACGAGTACAAAGCCGATTAGCCCATTATTTTTCAATAAGGTAAATTTGCTTCTAGCATTATCTGAAACATCGTTATTGAGTTTGTAACTTGTTCCGGTAGGAAGCTCTTCTAGCTTAAGGAGTTCTTTTATTTTGTCCGACACCTTAAGTTGATCAACACCACTGCGAATGGCCACCAAAATGGTTGCACCACGCATACCATTATTTCTGACTATAAGTTTATCGTCTTTCGGTCGATAAATTATATTCGCGACATCACCAAGATAGACCCCTTGGCCGTCTGGAGACATCCTAATGACTGTATTTAAAACGTCTTCAGCTTTTTCGTATTTATTGAAAGATACAATCTTCTTTTGAGCGATAAAGGATTCTAACGTCCCCCCAGTTCCCACCTGATTTCTTGAGTTAATTGCGTAGTAAACTGAATTTAAATCAATATCCCTATCAAAGGCCTTTTTAGCATCCACTTCGATATGGATTTCTTCGTCAGGTAACCCGACCGTTGTTACACTTGATACGCCAGAAACTTTTCTTAAGTCATCCTCGATTTGAGGTAATTTGTTTTTCAAAAGATCATATGAACCTGAAAATGCTATTTCCATAATGGGTCTATCTTCGGTCGTTACACTGGTAATAACGGGTTGCCCCTCTATGTCGGAAGGAAAATCATCTATTTTATCAATCTCAGACTGCACATCTGCTAGTAAATCTTTAAATTGAAAATCATTTAAATCATCATCAGCAAAAATTGTTATTCTCGATACACTTTCAATAGAGCTAGATCGAAATTCCTTGATATTGCCAATCTCAGCAATTTTGTCTTCGATTTTTCCAGTAACATTTAATTCAACATCTTTTGAAGAAGCTCCCGGATATTTAGTTACAATGACAATTTGATTCATCGAAACTCCAGGGAATGCCTCTTTTGGGACTTTGTAAATGAAATATCCACCGAGTATAAAGTTTAAAGCTAAAATAAAATTAACAAGTATAGGCCTTCTAATAAAATATAATGTTACGCTTTTCATAATATCCTTATTTACTCTCTTCTGAGTCCTTTAATAACTATATCAACTCTCATTTTGATTGCTTCATCCGTCATCAGTTTTTTACTGACGGCACTCACGCCTAGATCAAAAACCTTATTTACACCTAAATTCTTGAGTAAGCCTGGTATTAAATTTGAAAGTCCAATACTACCGGCAATTTGAGTCAGAATAAGAGGTAGGGGAGCTTCTATTAGAATTTTATTTTTCTGACAATCCTTTATAGTTTTTGCGAGTATCATAAAATGCTTTCTCATTTTTAATCGAGCAAATTTTCGAACAGCTTCTTCTCCATTTAGAATATCGTTTAAAAGGACAAGGATTAGATGACGATTATCTCTAGCAAATTTTGCCATTGATAATAATTGGCTTTCAAGGGTTGCGAGATTATCTTCTTTTTCAATTAATTCAAAATCCACAAAAAAATCTTCATATACTTCACTTAGTATCAACTTAATAAACTTGTCTTTATTACCAAAGTGATAACTAAACATTCCTAAGTTTACTTTTGCTGCTGTTGAGACTTCTCTTATGCTTAAATTCGATGCACCTTTCTTTATTAATAACTTTCGTCCCTCAACCAAGAGCTTTTTATCAGTATTTGTTGATTTTCTAGACATTAATGCTTCCACTCTTCATGTGAGAAAAGTTTTTCATAATCTAGTAAACTTTCATGAATTCTACTTAAGCCAGTCTTATAGTCCCCTTTCTCAAAAGCTGAAGATCCTGTCAAAATTCCGGCAAGTACAGGGTGAATAGCCTCATCCGCATCAGGCTCTAGTTTACAAGTCTTGAAGATATCACTTATTACCAGAGAAATAGCTTTACCCACCTTTTTAACTTCTGTTTTATTATCTTTATTTTTTTTATTCTTTTTAACAAGATTGAGTATTTTTTCCATTCGAATTTTTAAATCTTCAGTTGGTATAAACTTCTTAGCACCAAGATCTTTTACTTTACCAGAGGATATAGAATGATCATGTTCTTTTGAATCTTTGCTGTGATTGTGCTCATTAGAAAAAGCAGTATTTAATGTAATTACTAAAACGATACAGATTAATTTATTCATTTTTATCCTTTTTTGACCTATTTTTTTATGAGACCTATAACTATACGGGTGTATAGTTATAGGTGTAAGTAATTGCAAATGCAACTAAATAATAATGTAATTACGTGAATATATCGCTTCATTACACCTAGAGTGTTGTTTTTATTGATTACTTTCAAAATAAATAAAACTTGTCGGCAGTTAAATCGTATGCAAGAGCTTGAAAATATAAAGAATGAGTTTGGTAAAGATATTTTTGTAAAAAATTTTGAAATACTAAGAGAAGATTCGAATATAGTCTCGTGTCGCTCCAAACTATTGGCTACATGATCTAGAACAATATATTAAAGAAAGTGTACCAGAAGAAGCGGCTTAGGCCACTTCTTTATTTTGTATATTTCCCAGATTCATTTTTATAATTCATAATTAAGTATGCACGGATGCTAATTGATTTTTTTCATATTGCTCACGTATGAGCACTCCTTTGTAATAGCTAGGACATCCCAAAAAATGTCCTAGCTTATTGTAAATTGTTATTGCAACTTGATCATAGAGTGCTGTCTAAAAAAGTCTGTTAGTTCACCAGTTATCTTCATTAGCTCCCATTTCTCATCAGATATTTTTATATTTTTGTCTTCCCATAGTTTTCTTATTCTTGGCATTTCATCAACAATTGTGATTTTAGATTGTTGTAATTCTTTACATAGATCATCATTCATCTTGCTAACCCAAAATTGAACTAAATCATCAGGATAAATTTTACTTCCAAGCTTGGTCTTGTTTAACTTCTTCAAAAGTTTGTCTGTTAGCTCTTTTGTCTTTCGTTTTATTGGTAATGTTGTTCTGTTGCCAATTGTACTTACTATTTGTGTTTGCTTTTTACCGTTCATGTTAATTTCCTTTTATGGTTAAGATGCCATTGATTTTAAAACTTGGTATACAGTCTTGAGCTTTTCGTTATCCATTTTGGATATTAAAAGGTGACACTCATCTTTATGGTTTATGGGTATATCTCCGCTTTTTAGTAACTTATTCAAGTCATCAAGGGTGAGATTAAAAATTCGACACATATCCTTTATCCTGTCTGACGGTATCGGTTGTCTTGATTGCTCGTAGTGGCAAATAAGGGTGTGACTAACTCCTAGAAGCTTCGCTAAGTCCCTTATTCTCATTCCAGCTGAGATGCGCAGATGTCTAAAAACTTGTGCTGTTGGAAGCTTCTCGCATTCCTGTAAAGCTAAATTCACGTTCTTCTCCTTTTGTTAGATTGTGAATCGCTCTTTGATAATTCTATAACCAACTTAATATCTAGAAGTGATGGAAATTGATTATGAATTCCCATTTTCTATAAGTTGGTTAGGGTAAAAATATGGATGAAAATTGTGACTGAATTAGTCGTAGGCAAATTGTAGGCAAAATTTAGGCAACGATCGTGACTTTTTGTGATCTACTGTGATTTTGTTAAAAACTGAATTATTTAAACTATTGAAAGGTCTTCCGTGTGATTTTAGGGAATTAAAAAAGCCCATCAGAGACGGGCTTTTTTATGTACTAAAAATGGCGGGAGAGACGGGACTCGAACCCGCGGCCTTCGCCGTGACAGGGCGACGTTATAACCAACTTAACTACTCCCCCGCATTTCGTGAGATTAAATATAAGGATTTATAGGTGTAGAGTCAATAGAGAAATTGGTCTTTTTTAATAAAATTGTGAAGAGACAAAAGTTTTTATTGAAATGACCAGTAGCAGTACCGAGAATAATCTATTGGCGAGCTTTGGGCTAACTCTCTGTGTCCAACTTACTCCAAGCTTAGAAGAAAGAGACGAACCGATGAAGAGTGCGATCACCACTGAGAAATTTACATATCCCACCTGTCCCATTTCTAGAAATCTATAGTTGAAAACAAAAGTTGGAGTTGGTTGTAGTAGGTATGTGAGCATTCCTGTGAAAGTTCCAACTACCATGCAGGTGTTACTATTAACTGAGAGGAGCTTAAAGGGAATATTTAGAATAACTATAAATAGTGGAACGAGGATAGCCCCGCCTCCAAGGCCTGTCATTCCCGAAATAAGACCTCCTATGAGACCTGTGAGTATACCAAGCAGGATTGTTTTCATATTGAGTTCAGGGGCCCACTTTTCTTCGTTATTAGTTTCTTTCTTATTTAAAATAGTTCTAAGGGCGATGAGAAAAACAAAGATGCTAAAGATTAGTTTAATAGTTTTTCCATCCATAAGCAGCGTGAGCTTTCCACCAATAATCACACCTGTAAGCATGGAGAGAGCAATGGGAGCAAGATATTTAAAATTTGGCTTAACTCCCGCCTTTATAAAAAAGAAAACATTCTTAAAAGAATTGAAGAAGATAAGCGTGAGCGATGTTGCAATGACTACTTGAGGGGGGAGGTAAGAGAAGAACGTGTAGAGGGTAGGAACGATCAGAATTCCTCCGCCAACTCCAAAGAAAGTGGAGAGTAGTCCTACGAAAATACCAGTAATTACAAGTCCTAAAAGTATCATGATTAGAGTTTATAGAGGCAAATAGGAGATGTACAGTTGCCACATTCATTTCCTTAGATAGAATAGACAAAAGGATAATTTATGAAAATTTTTATTACGGGTGGGACAACTGGAATTGGTTGGTCGCTAGCAAAAGAATATTTAGAGGATGATCATATTGTTGGGATCTGTGGCAGAGATTTATCTCGAATTGAAACCGGCGCTCTTGAAAAGTTTAAGAACTTAAAGACCTATAAAGTCGATGTCACAAATAGAGAAGAGTTAATTGCAGCAGTAGATGAATTTAGTGAAGGCTCTCTCGATCTAATGATTGCGAGTGCCGGTCGAAGTGTTGGTAGTAAAACTAAGGAACCCGACTTCGTAGCCTCTAGAGATGTAATTAATATTAACGTCTTAGGTGTCTTAAATACTTTTGAAGCTGCACTTAAGAATATGCTTCCAAATAAGAAAGGTCACCTCGCCGCGGTTGCAAGTGTTGCTGGAATGGTAGGGCTTCCTGGAGCATCATCATACTCAGCCTCTAAAGCAGCAGTGTTAAAACTCTGTGAGTCTTACTCAATGGATTTGAAATCATTTAATATAGACGTAACTTGTATTGCTCCGGGATTTGTTGATACTCCTTTAACTCAGAAAAATGATCACGGAATGCCGTGGCTTATGAGTTCTGAGAAGGCCGCTAAGAAAATTAGAAAGGCCTTAGACAGAAAGAAGGTTCTCTTCGTTTTTCCATGGCAAATGAAAACAGTAATGTTTATACTAGAGAGACTACCAAGGTGGATGTATAGAGCATTTATGCAAATGCCGATTGCAAATTATAGTAAGTAGGTACTGTTATGAAAAAAACGATTCTTATATCACTATTAATTCTCATCAGTTGTAATAAGGAAGAAACAAAGGTTTTAGAGACTTCGAAACCTCAGCCTCATTATGACTTTTCAAAGAACGCTAATTCCGTTTCAGTTAAGGACGATTTCTCTGATTTAAAAAAGAAAGTAGATGAATCTTGCGATACGGAAGAGGAAATTAAAGAAAAGCTTGTAAAACCAAAACAAGAGGCCTTTAAGCTTCAAGGTGGTGATACTGGTTGTGATATTTCGCAGTTAAATAAAGAAGATTAGAATTTCTTTTTAAGCTCATCTTTTGCTTTTATCAGGCTAGATGCAATGGCGTTAATCAGTGAAGAGATCTCTTTTGAGAGACTCGAATTGTCGATAGTTGCACGAAAGTTTTGAATATCTAAATCCATCACTTTATTTCGATCATTCCATGTCAGTAGAAAATTATTTTCAAAATTTCGAATTGATTTCTTATCAAATATTTGAACACCGATCTCTCTTGTATTTCCCTCTTGTGAATTTGGAGAAAGAGAGGCGGAACCTGTAAGTAGAGTTTTTCCATCAATAGAGAGAGTATTTCTGTGATTTTCTTGATGATAAATTTGCAGTTCACCATTTGGAAGATTCTTTGCGCTAGAAGTTGTCTTTCTCGCTTTGACTTCAATATTATATAAGTTGAGCTCTCTTAAGTAGATCGTGTTAGGAAGACCATTTAGGCCAACGTTACTATTGTGATCAGCTAGTATCCTAATATCAAGCTTTGGCACTTCAAGCTTTCTCTTAATAAGAGCATTTATAATATAGGAGTCATAGAGATAGAGTTGCTCCATGTAGATATGGGATTTGGCATTTCTAATCATGTCTATGACTATATTTCTTGTATTCTTAATCTTTCCGTCTAAAGACGATTCCGCGAGACGAACGACTTCATCACCTAAAAGAGGATAAGAATCTCTTCTTATTTTAAAAGTATCTAAAATATTTTTGGAATTATTTAAGTACTGAGAACTCTTTAGGAGGGCAGTTTCAAAATCGCTGTAGAAGTTGCTTTGCAAGAGTGCAGCGGCAGGACCTTTGATCCAAATATCGTTATCAAAGAAATATCCTCCAGAGTGATCACTCCAATTCTTAGATCCAACAAGGGCCTGAGGCTCTTCAGTATTAGCATCTATAACAATTAATTTTGAATTATTCTCTCTTTCTTCATCAAATGTCTTCACTAAGAAAACATTATTTCTTAGCTTAACCCTTAAATTCGTTTCCAATTTTAAGTACTCTAAAGTCTGAGTCTCTTCTTGAACGAGAATAAATACTTTGAAGTTTGAGTTCTTAGAGAGTTTCTTCTCAGTTTCTCTTAAAAGGTATTTCATGACAGTCATGCCAAGAGTTCCATCTATAATTCTTACACTTATGAAAATAGATTCTTTAGCTTCTACAATCATCTCTTTTACTTTGATGAAAATAGGGTCTGTTTTAAATGCAATATGACCTTGCCCATGCTTTGTCTTAGGCATTTCTGTAAGGTCTTTATTCTCTTGGTTTAAATACCAATCAATTCTTTCTTTATCAGTGGCATTCTTGTTGAATATTTCAACTTGATTACCTGGTATCAAACCTGAAAAACTTAAAGTATAGGGAGATATTTTCAGCCCTTCTTGCAAGGAATAGGAGATCGGCTTCGTTTCTTTTATGGCCAAGATAAAATTCTTAAGATCAGAAAAACTAGAAATTAGATTAGACTTCTGTCTAAAGTCATTGATTAAAGAGTCGTAGAAGTTATTTTCAGTGATATCTTTTCTATGATAAATCTTAGTAATTATCTTTTTTACTTTCTCTTTTTCTTCGGAACTCACTAGTGGAGACTGATAACTATCACGAAGAATATTTGCCTTATAAGTCATGATATAAGCAAGAGTCTGACTAAGGTTTCTCTGGTTTGGAGAAATTACTTTCCAGTAAATAATTGGTCTTAGGAAGTCTGTGGGAATTATACTTGAGAGCTCATCCACTAAGGCCTTGGCTTCTTTCTTTTTTTCTCGGTCAAGCTTTTGAATAGACTTTTTAAATTCTCCTAAATCAGAATAAGAAGAGTCTCCATATACTATAGCATATGAATCTTTATAGTAGCTGCTGATCTCTATTCTTTCTTGTAAATTAAAGTTACTTCCTTGTGAATATAGGGAAAATTGAAGGATGAAAATAGAGAGTAGGTTCTTCATAGACTACCTACTGAGTTTTCGTCACTAACATATAGAAAGTTATCTAATTCTAATGATCGAATTAATTTCTCTGCAATATTTTCTCGAAAAATATTTTTTATGAGAAAACTCTCTCTTAGTTTATCAATTGATGCGGGAACACGACCATTTAATTGAACGTAAATCAAAGAGTCTTTAGTAAACTTCTTTTCTTCAAAGGAGTAGACCAACTTTTCGACTTTGATTTTAGTTTTTAGTTTTATTGTTGAAGCTGTATATCTTCCATGTAGAAAGAAGTCTCCAGTAGTTATAGAGGCATTATTAATTTGGCTAAAGTTAGACTTTAACCATTTCCCCTCTTTCTTTATTGATGGAACAAGCTTTCCAAAGAATATTTCAAGTCTATCTCTTTTCGACTTCTTTGAGCTAAGTAATATATCTTTATATAGATCAACAGTAATAAAGTTATGGTTACTTTTTTTGAGGGATACGAGATGAAGCATTTTTACTTTTAGGTTATTGGAGCTAATTTCAAGGTCTGGCTCAGTAAGGTCATCTGCGCGAAAGTATCTTCTGAAGCGAACTTGAGCGATTGGTTCCTCTTTCTTGATTTTTTTAAGATCTATTAGGACACTTATTGTTCCTCCGCTATATTGATAACGTTTCTGAGATGAGGACATTTTCGAATTAAAGACAGACTCTGTAATCGTTGGATTTGATTTCTCTAATTCTTCCTTAAGAGTTAAATGATTTATATTAACGAGCTGATTAGTAGATTGTTCATTTTTAAAGCTTAAGCTTTGTTCAAATTGAGGTTGAAAGTGAATATCAACTTGAAATTTTCCTTCTTTCATACCACTTTCTTTCAAGAGCTTTATAAACCTCTCGGTTGATGAGGAGAGAATATTTTCTTGAAATAATTCTACAATAGGCTTTCCCTTAGTTTTATTTTCTTCAAGCGTTACTTGAATCGCTTCTTGGAATGCCTTCACTGTTAAGATATTAGAATTAGTTGTAGTGCCACTACTCCATACTTCAGAGGATATTTTATAGTTTAGGTATTTATTAAAGGCATTACCGTAGAAGTAGTCCTTATAGGCATCATACTCAAGACTTCCGATTGAGCTTGCAATGGATCTATCCTGTTGTACAGATTGAATTTGATTGGCCCAATATTGATAATAAGGCCCATAGAAATTAGATAGTGAATAAGTCGCCACTAGTAAAATAAAAATGGAGAACGGTATCCAAATAAGAATGTGTTTGTAACGTCGTGAATATTTCAATTACTTCCCTCAAATCCTATTTTTTATCGGTATTTTGAGAGATTTTGTTTAGCTCAATTTAAACTTAAGCAAGTCATTTCAAATGCTTATGTGTTTGACCAAAATTGTACATACTCATCTTCATAGCTTAGCTTGCTTAAGTCCTTAACCCTATCAATATAGAGTTTTCCAAAAAGGTGGTCCAGCTCATGTTGAAAAACTGTCGCTAAGAAGTCTTCTAAGACAATTTCTGACTTTTTAGCGTCTTGGTTGTAGTAAGTAACTTTGACTTTCCTAGGCCTTTGGACAAAACCTCTGAGCCCTGGAACAGACAAGCACCCCTCCCAGAAACCTTGAAGTTCTTGATCGAGAACTTCAATTATAGGGTTCACTATAATAAATAATTCGCTCTCTGCTGCATTTGGATATCTCTCTGAATCTCCAGGGATTTTTATAATCGCTACTTGGCTAGAAATACCAATCTGTGGTGCGGCTATACCTATGCCACCATTTTCGTTCATTGTATCAACGAGGTCATCAATAAGAGAGCTAAAAGCTTCAGAACCAATAGCTGAAATATCATACTCTTGAGCGACTTCTCTAAGTACTGGGTTTCCCATTCTAGTTAATTCTTTTATCGCCATAATCACTCCTGTAAATCCATGATAGAATAAATTTGAAAAAGTCGCTAGAATTAATACTTATCTGTACGAATCAATAAGGATTTCTTGTTTGCAACAAAGTAAAAGTAACTACATGACACCTTCTTGCTTCAAGAAGCTTTCAGATGAAATGGAAAGACTTATAAAAGTTGAAAGACCAGAGACCACAAGAACGATTGCTTGGGCCGCAGGGAATGGAGATCGTTCTGAAAATGCTGATTATATTTATGGTAAGAAGAGACTTAGAGAAATTGATCGAAGACTCAGGTTTTTAAAGAAGAGACTTGAAGATTCGGTTGTTATAAATCCTCTAGATATGAATTCTGAAAAGATTCAATTCTCAGCAACGGTTACAGTTGAAAATGAAGAGGGAGAGGAAAGGATTTATACAATAGTTGGAATTGATGAAATAGATATTTCAAAGGGATGGGTGAGTTGGAAGTCACCAATTGGAAGGACTCTTCTTGGAAAAAGTGTTGGAGACTCAGTTACGATTACAGCTCCTAGAAATACGTTTGAATTAGAAATTATAAAAGTCGAATATAAGGAAATATTATGAATATACAATGTGAAGTTTCTCTTGGTGAATTAGTAGATAAAATCTCTATTTTAAAAATTAAAATGGAGAAAATAAAAGATACTAGTAAAACAGATTTAGTATTGTCTGAATATAAGGCTTTAAATAAAACTCTTGAGGAATTACGTCTAAGTGGAATTGAGAATTACTTATCTAAGCTTCAAAAGATTAATACGGAGTTATGGGAAATAGAGGACGATATTCGTGAATGTGAGAAGAGAAGTGACTTCTCTTCTCAATTCATAAGCTTGGCCCGTTCAGTTTATATAACTAATGATCAGCGCTTTGCAGTAAAGAATGAAGTGAATAATAAGTACGGATCTTCTATGAAAGAAGTAAAATCTTATGAAGAATACTAGTTTTCTTTTATTATCTCTTCAACATTCTCATTGATCTATGGTACATTTTTTAAAAAATATTTTAGAGGAGTCCTTGATGGCAAAGCTATCAATTGAAGATAAGTATAAACTTTACGAATCTTCAGTTCAAAACCATGAAACAGATATTGAATTTATCAATAAAGAGTATCGTAAGTATTTTAAGAAGAAACCCTTCACACTAAGAGAAGATTTTGGTGGTACAGCTGCTATGGCCTGTGATTGGGTGAAGCAATCTTCAGAGCATAAGGCCTGGGGGGTTGATTTAGACTCTGAGCCAATTAAATACGGTAGAGAGAATCATTATTCAAGATTAAGCGAAGCTGAAAAATCAAGAATGAGTTATATTGAAGGAAATGTTTTAGACAGCAGAGAATTCAAGTCAGATATTGTTGTTGCATTTAATTTCTCTTATTTTATTTTTAAAGAAAGAGCAGTCCTTCTTAATTACTTTAAAAAAGTCAGAGAGGGACTAAATGATAATGGAGCATTCTTTATTGATCTATTTGGTGGAACAGATGCTTGCCAAGAAATGGTAGAGGAAACGGACCATGATGATCATACATATTTCTGGGATTGCGATAAATTTAATCCAATAACTTCAGAGGTCTTGTACTACATTCATTTTAAGTATCAAGGTAAGAAGCATGAAAAAGTTTTTACATATGATTGGAGAATGTGGGGGCTAACAGAGCTTCAGGATATTATGAAAGAAGCAGGATTCTCAAGTGTCATTCCATACTGGGAAGGCGAGGATGGCGACGGTGGAGGTGATGGAAACTTCTATCCGGCCAAGGTCGAAGAGAATTGTGAATCTTGGGTCACTTATATTTGTGCTTTAAAATAAAAAAACCGGCTTAGGCCGGTTTTTTAGTTTTCGTATCCACCATCAATAATATCGATATCTAAATCATAGTCATAATCAGGTTCAACATCATTAAGTGGTGTATATTTCTTAATTATATGGTTCTTTATATTATTAAGAGTGAACATAGTCTCTCTCGTTTGGCAGAAATCAAAAGTGGAGTTCCCAAGTAGCACTTCATCAATAACTTGCTCTTTTGATAGTTGAGTATAGTCATTGAGGCCTTCATTTACATCGTCAATGAATTCTTCTAGCGTATCCCCGAGACCAACTTTAGATTCAATAATTAACCTTTGAGCGTAAGCTCTGCCTTTGAACTTCTTGAAGTTTGAAATAGTTGCTTTAATAAAGTAAGTCCCTTCATAAGTGAAGGCAGCACCATAGAGAATTCCAGCAGTACTTAGTTCTATATTTAAGGAGAGAGTTCCTCCGAGAGTCGCACCTGTAGAAGAAATTGCACCTGTTGAGAAGTACACTCCTGTTCTAATTGGAGTGATTACCGGCTCTGTAAGGGCGACTAATTTAAATTTGTCGTATTCTCTTTCACAGTCTGCAAGAGATGAGAGTGAGAGAATCATAGTGAGAGAAAGTAGGATTAACTTATTCATCTGTAGTATCCTCTTTTGGAGAAAATTCTAGGAAAGTATGCTTCTTATATTTTTTTGAAAACTTTTCGACTAATTTATCTTCCACACCTTCGTGGACAATAAGTATTTTACTTGGAGAGTCTTTAATTAGTATTGATAGGGTAGACTCTACTGCTAAGAGAGTTGATTGATCTGCTGCCTTATTAATTAAGGCAATATTTAAAATATTATTAAAACTTTGTGTTTGATAGAGACCTACGAGGTTCGATTCTTTTTTCTCAAGAATTCCGCTTGTGAGATAGTTGAATTCTTGGAAGTATCTACTTGAATTTTGAAACTCTTTTTCACTGATCCAAAGAATGGAATTAATAGAATTATCAATTGTGTTTAATAATTCCTTATCCATCTTATTTTCCTATTGAGTCTAGAGTTCCATTTATAAAAGAATAAGAATCTGCAGTTCCGTACTTCTTGGCCAAGTTAACCATTTCGTCTATAACGACTGGCTTAGGTGTCGCCTTAACATAGAGGATCTCATATGCACCAAGCATTAAGAGAGCGTAATCAATTTTTTCTAATTGATGAATCTTTCTCTTATGAAGGTGCTTACTAATTTCTGACTCTAGAGTTGATTTACTTGTAAAAACACCACCAGAAAGAGAGAGCGCAAAGTTTTGCGAACCAGAAGGTAGTTGGTTATTTGGATGCTCTTCATCTGGTTCAACACAAGACTTGATAAATTCTTCGATGAACCTTTCATATTCAGCTTTTGGATTCTTGGTTAGAACGAGATCTAGAAGATTTTCGTTTGAGCATAGTACTTTATAAACTAGTTTAAATGAAAATTCTCTGGCAATTGTCTTATTGCTGAAGTTGCTCACGTTCTACTCCTTTTGAAGCTGTAAGGTTTTTAAGTAAAGAAGAAACAAATCCTTCAATATCTTTATAATCCCAATAGAACGAAGCAAATCTTGTATATGCAACTGGGTCAAGATGAAGTAGTTCTTTCATTGTTAATTCACCGACAACATTGGAAGGAACTTCCTTTGGATAATGTTCGAGCATATGCCTTTCAATTTTTTCCATTAGCTTTTCAAGGTCTTCTGTTGAAACGGGTCTTTTTTGAGAAGCTTTTTTGAGACCACTTAGAATCTTGTCTCGGTTATAGCTTTCACGTCTACCATCATGTTTGAGCACGGCTGGCATTTGAATTTGAATTTTCTCGTAGGTCGTAAATCTATTATCACAACCTTCACATTTTCTTCTTCTGCGCACACTTAAACCCTCTGGCATTAAGCGAGAGTCTACAACTTTTGTGTCGGTAACGTGGCAAATTGGGCAATGCATAGTAATTCCTAATAATTTAAAAGGTTTTTTACGTTATATGAGGCTTCATTGGCAAGGCATTATTTAAAATGTCTGAAAAATATACATATAATTTCAATCGCTTATGAGTTTCTTCTTTTAATAAAGAGACTCCATTCTTTTCTTAATATTTTCAGTGAATTACCCGTTAGGGAGTTGTTAAGGGAGAAATTCATGAGAAAGTGGTTCATTGTATTTTGTGTGGTTACAATTCCTGTAGCGTCTTTTCTGATTTACCTACACCCGTTGTGGTCACTGTGGTTGATTATTCTCCTACCGTCATGGTTGGTTGGGATTTATGATCTTACACAAACTAAGCATACTATTAAGAAGAATTATCCTTTATTTGGAAGGTTGCGCTATGTAATGGAGGAGCTTCGTCCAAAAATCTATCAGTACTTTGTAGAAAGCGACACCGATGGAACTCCTATAAATCGAATTAACAGAAGTGTTGTCTATCAAAGAGCAAAACGTGTTCTAAGAACAAAGCCTTTTGGAACACAAGTGAATGTTTACGAACCAGGTTATGAGTGGATTAATCATTCGATGTATCCTCTAAGTGAGCATGAAGTTCCTTTAGAGAATCTAAGGGTTGAAATAGGCTCTAAGCATTGCTCAAAGAAGTACAATGCAAGTATTTTAAATATATCTGCTATGAGCTATGGCTCTCTAAGTGGCAATGCTGTTGAGGCCTTAAATAAAGGGGCAAGTCTTGGTGGATTTGCTCAAAATACTGGCGAGGGAAGTATCAGTGATTTTCACTTAAAACATGAAGGTCATATTATTTGGCAGATAGGAACGGGATACTTTGGAGCGAGAGATCACGATGGAAATTTTTCTGAAGAAAAGTATATTGAGAATGCAACAAGAGAGTCTGTGAAGATGATTGAGATAAAACTCTCTCAGGGGGCGAAGCCTGGTCACGGGGGAATTCTTCCTGCAAAGAAGAATACACCAGAGATTGCGAGAATTCGTGGAGTAAAACCGTTTGTGGCAGTAATATCACCTCCAGGGCACACTGAATTTCATAATAGTGATGGGTTAATTGACTTTATTCAAAAGTTACGTGATCTGAGTGGAGGAAAGCCTATAGGCATAAAGCTTTGCTTTGGTAAATTACATGAGTTCGAAGAGCTTTGTATAAGAATGAAAGAGAGGGATAATTATCCTGACTATATTGTTATCGATGGCGGAGAAGGTGGAACAGGTGCCGCTCCTCTAGAATTTTCAGATAGTCTTGGAACGCCAATGACGGAGGGACTTGTCCTTGCTTGTGATACGTTAAAGAAGTATGGACTTAGAGATCAGATTAAAGTTCTTGTGTCTGGAAAAATCATTACAGGCTTTCATATGGTAAGAGCAATTTCATTGGGTGCAGATGCTTGTTACTCAGCAAGGGCAATGATGTTGGCCCTCGGTTGTATTCAGGCCTTAATTTGTAATACAAATAAATGTCCTGCGGGAATTGCGACTCAGGATAAGAGTTTATCTTGGGGCCTTGATGTCGAAAATAAAGGGGTTCGTATTAATAATTTTCATCAAGAAACTATTAACTCAGTTAGAGAAATTCTTGGAAGTGCAGGAGTGGACCACCCAAATAAGTTGAAAAGATCAGATATTTTTAGAAGAATTTCACCTACTAAGGTTAAAAATTTAGGAGAGATCTATCCATTTGATATCAAATAGATTTTTCGCTGAAAAGCCTTCTGTTTAAGTTTAATCCATTTAGAGCCGATAAGCTTTTAGTGAGAGTGTATAAATGAAATATTCTAGTTTCTTTGTTCTATTAATTTTAGTTTTAACATCCTGTCGAAAGACGGGTGACTTGGGTTCTATTGGTCAGAGTCTGAGTCCAGATGTTTCTTCAGATGCGAAGAAATTAACAGAGAACTTTGAAAAAATGCCATCAGCATATGATGTGAATGATTATATTAATGAAAAGTTGAGCGGTAACAGAGCATCATGCCCAGTTGCTGAAGATAGGTTTATGGCAAGTAAAACGAAAAGAGCTTCTTCAAAGAATGAACTATGTAATTATCCAGAACTCGGAAAGAAGTGGATTCAAAACTGTGAGAAATTATTCACAGATGGTGAAGTTCCAAAAGATGCACTAACTTACGCTTTAAAAGCTTTCAAAAAAAATTCAAAGAGTTTCCAAAATAAGAATTGTTATATGTTAGGAGATACAAGACACTATTCTATTGGCGGCATGACACGAGGTAAGTTTGAGGGAGCTCTTAAAAATGGTATTCCAAATAAGTGCCAAATCGTTATCAATAATACGAAAGAAAAATTGAGTACCTATAGAGGAAGAATGTATTACATCGATATCTGTAAAGGAAAGGTTGTAAAGTCTTACTTCAATATGGGAACAGGTCCAAAATTCAAAAATGTTTCAAGTCAAAAGTCTACGGTCAAAGGTGTCTTTCTTACAGGAATGAAGACGTTTGATTTCAGTAGCCAAAAGTCTGGCTATAAAGAAATTCGAAGAAAAGCTAAAGATAATAAGGCCGATGCTCTTGCCTTAATTGGACTACAATCAACAAATAATGGAAGTGCTGTAGATTATAAGTATATGCACGTCTCTCCGTACCAATCAAGTCATGGATGTCCTTCAATTGCAGGAAGTAATGCTTGGATGATTAAGGAGCTTGCGAAGAATGGGCCTTCAATGGTTGTTAATTATGCTGACGGTATGCAAGATATAGATGACGTAAAAAACTGTGGACCTAGGAAAGGAAAATGAAATTAATTCTAGCGATATTCCTATGTCTAGCGATTACAAAATCTTTTGCTAAAGACTTCTGCTATAGTTTTAAACTTGAAAAACAAAATAATATAGAGCTTAAAATTAAGAATAGTTCCAAGAAAAATTTTGTCACTGTGGAGTCTCTTAAAGGAGAAGAGATATTCTTCTGTACTAATGATTCGGGTAGTTACAAATGTTCTGGAGATGATGATTCTGGAAAATTTTCATTTGATTCTAAGAAAATGACTTTAACTATTCAGTTCATAACTTTTGGCAATCCTGATAACGTTACTCTCGAAGTCACTAAGCATCCAGAGACTAAAGGCAAGAGCTGCCTCTAGTCTGATTGCGAAATAGTTTAGTAGACAGGAAATTCTTTACATAGAGCTAAGACTTCGGCCCTAACTTCTTTTAACACTTCCTCATTATCATGATTCTTTAATGCCTTAGACATCCAAGCACCAAGTTGATCCATGTGCTTTTCTGTTAATCCTCTTGTTGTAATCGCCGGAGTTCCAATTCTTACACCAGAAGTAATGAATGGAGACCTCTTATCTCCAGGAATCATATTCTTATTACAAGTGATTCCTGCAGCCTCAAGAGCGTGTTCGGCCTTCTTTCCTGATAGATTAACAGAGTCAGTCTTTAAAAGTAGAAGATGATTATCAGTTCCCCCCGAAACAATTTCAATCCCTTCGCTTTGAAGTTTTTCTCCAAGAGCTTTTGCATTGGTGATGACTTGTTTTTGATATTCTCTATAACTAGGGTCTAGTGCTTCTTTGAAAGAGACTGCTTTTGCTGCGATTACATGCTCAAGTGGTCCACCTTGAATTCCAGGGAAGACATTGAAGTTGATCTTCTTTGCTAGTTCTTCGTCATTAGTTAAAATGATTCCACCTCTTGGTCCTCTAAGCGTTTTATGTGTTGTCGATGTGACAACGTGAGCGTGAGGAACCGGGTTAGGATGGAGGCCTGCGGCAACAAGACCAGCAATATGGGCCATGTCAACCATGAGGTATGCACCAACTTCATCGGCAATAGTTCTAAATTTTTCAAAATCAATTGTTCTAGGGTATGCTGAAGCTCCAGCAATAATCATCTTTGGTTTTTCTTTTATTGCAAGCTCTCTTAGTGCTTGGTAGTCAATCGTTTCAGTCTCTAGATCAAGTCCGTAAGGGATAATTTCAAATAACTTTCCTGAAAAATTAACAGGCGAACCGTGAGTAAGGTGGCCTCCTTCTGCTAAATTCATTCCAAGAACTTTATCGCCAACTTCTAAGAGTGAAAAGTAGGCCGCCATATTGGCCCCTGATCCTGAGTGAGCTTGAACGTTGGCAAACTTTGCTCCGAATAATTCCTTAACTCTTTCAATTGCTAGAGTTTCAATAGAGTCTACAACTTCACAACCACCATAGTATCTCTTACCTGGAAGACCTTCGGCATACTTATTTGTAAGTATCGTTCCTTGCGCCTCCATTACTGCTTTAGAAGTATAATTTTCTGAAGCAATAAGTTCGAGTCCTTCCTCTTGTCTTACTCTTTCTAGTTCTACTAGCTTTGTAATCTCAGAGTCCATTATGCTAAGTGAATTTGCATCTTTATGAAACATATTTAATCCTTTTATTCAGTATATCTCTTAAGAAGAAGTGATGAGTTTGTTCCACCAAAACCAAATGAGTTATTAAGTGCGTACTCAACTTGAACTTCTTTTGCCTTATTTGCAACATAATCTAAATCACATTCAGGGTCTTGATTATCAAGGTTAATTGTTGGAGGAAGAATTCCTTTATAAAGCGCCATTGCGCAGAAAATACTTTCGACTCCACCAGCAGCACCTAGAAGGTGGCCAATCATAGACTTTGTAGAAGAGACATACATATTCTTTGCATGATCTCCAAAAGTTTTCTTAATTGCCTTAGTTTCTCCAAGATCTCCAAGTGGTGTTGAAGTTCCGTGAGCGTTTACATAGCCAACTTTATCAGGAGTAATACCTGCTGAATCAACACACATCTTCATACATCTATAAGCACCATCACCTTCTGGATGAGGAGCTGTAATATGGTGAGCGTCACTTGAAGTTCCATGTCCCACAACTTCAGCATAAATTTTTGCTCCACGAGCTTTTGCTGATTCGTAATTTTCTAGAACTAAAATTCCTGCACCTTCACCAATAACAAATCCGTTTCTATCAACGTCAAAAGGACGTGATGCCTTCTCTGGCTCTTCAATACTTTTTGAAAGTGCCTTCATTGAAATAAATCCACCCATTGGTAGGTTGGAAAGAACAGATTCTGCACCACCTGTGATCATTACATCTTGTCTTCCGGCCATGATCTCAAAAGCTGCTGCAGAGATTGCGTGAGCTGCCGAAGCACAGGCCGAAGCAATCGTGTAGTTCACACCTTGGAGGTTAAGCTTAATACTTAAAAGACCTGTGGCCATATTAGGAATAATTCCTGGAATAAAGAATGGAGAAATTCTTCTTGGACCTTTTTCCATAAATGTTTCGTATGATCTTTCTATTTCTGGGAAACCACCCATTCCTACACCAAGGATAGATCCGATTTTTTCGGGACTATAAGTGTGGTTTTCAAGACCTGCATCTCTCCAGGCTTCGTAGCCTGAGTGAAGAGCGAAGTGAATGAATTTATCATATCTAGAAGCTTCTTTTGCTTCTAAGATTTCAGGATCGATTTCAAAGTTCTTAACTTCGCCGCCAATTTGCACTGCGAGTTTTTCGATTGGAGTATTTTCAATTTTTGAAATACCAGGCTTACCTTCAACGATATTTCCCCATACTTCATCTAGTGAATGACCAAGACCACAGATGGCTCCCATTCCTGTAATAACAACTCTATTCATTTGTAGATCCTCAGCTATTTTTAATATTGAATTTCAACACATAAAATATAGTGTAAAAAAAAAGGGAAGCCTATAGTTGCTTCCCTTTTTTTTATCTGATTTTATTTAAATTCTTATTGTTTCTTTTCTAAGTAAGTAACAACGTCAGATACAGACTTAAGACCTTCTGCGTCTTCTTCTGGAATTTCTACTCCAAACTCATCTTCCATTTTCATCATTAGCTCTACGATGTCTAGTGAATCAAGGTTAAGATCGTCTACGAAGCTAGTTCCTGCGTTGATTTTTGCAATATCAATCTTAGTTGCATCACTTACAAGTTTAATTACTTTTTCTTCCATTGTTTACTCCTTATATGTGTTTGAATACTTTACTTAAATATATAATCCGCCGTCAATCTTAATAACTTCCCCTGTAATATATGATGAGGCGCTACTTAGTAAAAAATTCACTAGGTTAGCCACTTCTTTTACATCACCAAGGCGGTTTAACGGGATCGAAGCAAGATACGCCTCTTTTACCTTTTCATCAAGTGCTTCGGTCATATCTGTTTCAATAAAACCTGGACATATTGCGTTACATCTTACGTTTCTAGAGGCTAGTTCCTTAGCATAACTCTTTGTAAATCCTAGCATTCCGGCTTTCGAGGCCGCGTAAGCAATTTGGGAAGGATTTCCCATAAGACCTACAACAGAGCTAATATTTACCACTGAAACATTCTCCGCTCTAAGGAATGCTCTCGAGAGAGCTGACGTTACAAGAATTGATCCTTTAAGATTTGTATCAATTGTTTGCGCGATATCCTCTTCTTTTAATCTTAGAACAATTTGATCTTTCGAGATTCCTGCGTTGTTTACAAGTCCCGTAATCGCTCCGTGTTCTTTATTAAAAGAATCAAGGGCCGTTTTTATTTGCTCGCTATTAGTTACATCAAACATAACACCTGTTGCATTTGTTGCACCGGCAGCTTTTAATTCTTCTTCGATCGTTTTAGCGATATCTTCTTTTCCTTCACGGAAATTAAAAACAACGTGAGCTCCTTGAGAGGCAAGGTTCATTGCAATTGCTTTTCCAATTCCTCTTGTTGCTCCAGTAACTAAAACTATCTTGTCTTTTAAATCTTCAAATTTGGCCATCATGATAGAAGCTCCTTAAGCTCATCAAAGGCACCTTCTTTATCTAGTGAGATGACTTTGATATTTCTATTTATTTTTCTAACAAGTCCCATGAGAACTCTTCCTGGTCCACATTCAATACAAATAGTGTCATCAGGAAGTTCTTGAATACTTTGAGTCCAGAGTACTGAACCATCGACTTGCTTAATTAAATTATCTTGAATTGTTTGAGCACTTGTTCCTGCCGGATATTCTTTCGCATCAACATTTGCAATATAAGGAAGAGTGCTGTCTTTGAATGCAATGCTAGTGAAAGCATTATGTAAATTATTTGCAGCAGGCTTCATTAATGATGAATGAAATGGTGCCGAGACTTTTAGCTCAACCGCTCTATAAGGCTCTGTCCAGTTCTCTTCTAACCATGCAACAGCTCTATCACAAGCATTAGCTTCTCCAGATATTACAATTTGTGATGGCTCGTTAAAGTTGGCTGGCATGACTTCAGAGCCTTCCTGACTAGCCGCTTTACAGGCATCTATAATTTTTTCTTGTGGAACTTTCATGATGGCAAACATTTTGCCTTTTCCCTCTGGAACAGCGTCTTGCATATACTTTCCACGAAGGTGGACTGCATTGAGAGCATCTTCATAAGAAATCGCTCCTGCGGCAACAAGGGCTGCGTATTCGCCAACAGAGTGACCTAGTACACGATCGATCTTTACATTCTTTTCCTCGAGAATTTCTTTTGCTTTTTCAAAGAGAGCAACAGAGTGACTTAAGATTGCAGGTTGAGTGAACTTAGTAAGTTTGAGATCATCTTCTGGTCCTTCAAACATCATTTGAGTTAGGTTAAAGCCAAGAGCTTGATTTGCCTTTTCAAAGAGGTTGAATGCTGTGTGACCCTCGAGAGACTTTCCCATCCCTACATACTGAGCACCTTGACCTGGGAATAATAGAGTAACTGATTTTGTCATTTCTAATCCTTAGTTTAGTAACGTAGTAGAGTGGCCCCTGTCGTGAGTCCTGCACCAAAAGCATCAAATAGTACGATGTCACCACGTTTAATTCTTCCGTCTTGAATTGCTTCATGAAATGCCATTGGCACTGTTGCGGCAGAAGTGTTGGCGTACTTGTCTATATTTACGATTACTTTTTCAGGATCAATGCCAAGAAGCTTTCCTGTTGTTTCGATAATTCTAATATTGGCTTGGTGTGGAACTAACCAATCTACATCTTCTAATTTTAAATTCGCCTTTTCTAAAACTGTTTTAGCATTCTGAGCGAGAGTTCTTGTTGCAACTTTAAACATTTCTCTACCTTTCATTTGCATGAAGTGAGATCTATCATCAAGGTGTGTGGCCGTAAGAGGATGAACAGCTCCTCCAATTGGTTGGTCAAAGAATTCTTTACCTGTGCCATCAGCTCCTAGGTGAGTTGCGAGAATATCAGACTCTTCGCCTTCTTCGCTTCTTCCTATGATTGCAACACCACATCCGTCACCAAAGAGAATACAGGTCCCTCTGTCTTCCCAGTTCACTTCTGTACTAAGCATTTCAGAACCAACGACTAAAATATTTTTTAACATTCCCGTTCTAACCATTGCTTGTGCCATATTAGTTCCGTAAACAAAACCTGAGCAAGCAGCTGCAATATCAAGAGCTGCACAGTGATTAGTAATTCCTAATTTTTGTTGAAGTATAACTGCTGTGTTTGGAAGTTTGTAATCAGGAGTAACTGAACCAAAGAGAATCATGTCAATATCGTTTGGTTCTAGGTTCGCTGCTTTCAGAGCTTGAAGACTTGCATGGTAGGCCATGTCGCTTGGGAATTCTCCACCTTCAGTATTTGAAATTCTTCTCTCACGAATACCTGTTCTCTCAAATATCCACTCATCATTTGTATCAACCATTTTTGAAAGATCATCGTTAGTTAAAACTTTCTTAGGAACAAACATTCCTGTCCCTTTAATCTTTACCTTATATTCCGTCATTTTTCCTTCCTATCTTTATGAGGTAGTAAAATAACAAATTTGCTTTCGATATGAAAAGAGTTAATTGAGAGAGAGGAGGTAGGGGATATTTAGACTATGAACGCAAAAAAGCAGAAAAATTAGTTTCCCAATAATTCTGCTTCTAATTTATTTTAAATTTTATTTTAAAAAGAATTACTCTTCAGTAGTTTCTTCTCTATCTGCTTTTGTTTCGAAGATCTTTTGACCTTTCCAGAAACCAGATGGAGAAATACATCCCTTCTTAGTTAATTCACCAGTTGTGTTATCAACTACAACATTGTTGTTTGCATATAATTTATGGTGTTGCCCAGCTCTTCTTAAACCTTTTTTTGAAACACTGGTTTTCTTCTTTGGTACTGCCATCTTCTACTCCAGATATGTAACTTTAACTTAATTATTTTTCTAATAAGGGTGAATATTTACGCTATATTAACCCATTTATCAAGCTTTTTAACTCATTCTATAGGACTTATTGGGCCCCGTGTCCACAATCGTCGTGATTTAAGTCACTTCCACATTGTCCACATAGGCCTTTACAGCTTTCACTATGCAGAGGGTATGGGTTGAGACCAAGATAAATATGCTCATGAACAACTTTTTTAATGTGACACTTTCCTCTATTGTGAAAGTAAACTTCTAGTTCTGAATTGTCTGCCCAGACAGATAAATTCTCGTCGAATTCTTCTGCATCTTCAAACTTATCAGTTATAAAGACAGCGCTAAATTCTCCTCTAGCTGTTTCTGCTGCTGGGGCGAGGCATTTAATGCAAGGAGTAAGAAAATTACAGTCAAAATCTCCGCGAACGATCAGTCCTTCGCCGTAGCTAGGGATTCCTTTTCTCTTAATTCTAAGATTCACGGTCATTTTTCTATTTTCAGGATCTTTTTCGTGCTCTTCTAGATTTTCTTCTAGCTCGGCAAGTAAGTCATTAACCCACTCACATGATTTATCGAGATGATATTCTCTCTCTTCCTCTAAAAAACTTTCGAGCCTTGGATACTCGTCTAGTTTGTCTTTTATGTCTCTTTGCAACATGGTAGCCTCTTCATAGTAAATATGTAGGGCTTGTAGCTTATAAGAAGCTAAAAGTACATTGGATATATCTTTTTTTCAGACGTAGGTTTTTGTGATTATAGCTATTTGTGGATTTATGGGAGCGGGGAAAACATCATTTTTAAAAATGTATCCCGAGGCCAATTCTGTTGATTTAGATAAATTTATGAGTGAGCAATTAAATCAGGAGCTAGGGGACTTTATTCGTGAGAGCGGATGGGAGAAATTTAGAGAATTTGAAAGTAAATCTCTTTCCTTGGCTCTTGATTCTATTGGGGAGGAGGGGCTTCTCTCCCTTGGCGGAGGCTCCCTCGACTCATTAGAAAATAGAGAACTTCTCTCCAAAAGAGGTGTTAAAATTTTACATCTCGCAGTTACATTTGAAGAGGCGATGAAGAGAATTAAAGGCGATGAAAATAGACCTCAATTGGATAAGGGCCGCGAGGAGCTTCTAGCTCTCTTTACTCAGCGGGAGGAGGTCTTTGAAAAAGCTCAAGACTGCTCTCTGCCCTCTGATTCTCAGGTCTGGCCAACAAATTGGACTGTTCTTAAATCTTTTTTTTAAAGCGGCCATGGTTTTGATATTAGACGTATCGTGTAAAGAAAGTCATAATATGGAGATATTCGCCAATGGGAGAAAAATATGAATTCGAATAGTTTAACAGTCGCGTTATTGCTTGAAGATATGGCACTGGCCAAAGAGTTTTCGGATATCTTCCGCGAGCTTGGAGTAGTTCCGCACTATTATGAAGATCTCGATTCATTTTGGAATGGTACTCTTGAAGTACTACCAACTCTCTCTCTAATTGATGTAAAGAAAATGCATGAAGGGAATTTACTTCTAAAGAAGCACCCATTCGTGATCAATGAGCAAATGCCAATGGCCTTTTATTTTACAACAGGCTCAGCTCCTCTTCTTCATTCAACTTTTGATTTCTTAAACCTTGGAACAATTCTTCACGGCGCAAATTATAAAGGGCAAATCAAGTCTATTTTAAAACGTCTAAATAAGATGATCTCATATGAGCATATGCTGAGTAATCTTGAACTTGAAAAAGGAAAGTTATTCAATCAAGTTCGAGGTCTTATCGAAGTCTCTCAGGTTTACAAAGAAGATAATTATTTTGAGAAATATTTAAAAGGTATTTTTACAAAATTTGATAGTGCTAAGAGAACTTCATTTGATTTCTTTGATGCATGTGAAACAGTTTTTTCTGAGCTTCAAGATATTGTAGAGTTTTCTTTTGTTGAATTAAGTGCCAATGGCCAAAGGCTTGTTTCTCCTGAAGGGCAGTCGATGAAGTATGTTTCTGTACCATCGCTCTTTCTTGGAAAAACTTGTAAGCAGGGGATCGCAGAGTTCGCTCAAAATATGAGCTCTCAAGTTGCTGTTGAGTTACTTGGTGGCGAAGTGATGTCTCTCAATGTCACAGGTAGTGATGTTAATCCAGATATAATTATTTACTTAAAACTAAATGACATGGAGCTTGCCGAAAGAATTGACTGGTCTTCTCTAGAGAGTCACTTAAATGGAATCTATGCTTACTTTAGAGATAATGGAAAAGCTGTTATTAAGAGAGAAGCAAGATTTATAACTCCTTGGGAAGCTTTCTCTCTCTTTGATAAGCAAATAAAAATGGCCTCAGTTGGTGATATCAAGAATCAATTTGCTCTCGTTGATATTGACCTCTCTGAATTAATTCAGACGGCAAGAGTAGGAGACTCGGGAGAGTTTTCTTGGAAAGAATTCTTTCAAGACTTCGTTACAAGAGTGACTTCTACATTTAGTTATGAATTAAAATTTATTTCAATGGGTGTTTCAAATATCGGTGTTGTTTGTGATCATGAACACGTCGATCAAGTGATGAGCCATTTGAAAAATATAAGCGTACGTTTTTCTTACTGGCGCTATTTTGAGAGAGCAGATGCTCTTCTCTCTAAAAACTTAAAGCCTGAAATAAAAATGATTCCAGCCTCAGCAGAGGCCTATCTTCTTCACGTTGAAGATGTTAAATTCTCTGCTCTCGATGAATTAGAGTCTATTGCAATAAAGAAAAAGACTCAGGAAATTGTTTGGGGAAAAGCTCCGGAGAGGACTCTTTAAAATATGAGATTTCGCTCTAGGCACATCATTAGTTTTGAAAAATTAGAAAGTAACTTTAAGAAACTCAAAAGTATTTGTATAAATAATAAAATTATTTTTATGGTTAAGGCCAATGCTTACGGGCATGGCGTAATTCCCATTGTTCGCCACAGTGTCGAAAAACTTGGGATAACTGAATTTGGATGCGCTAGTCTTGGAGAAGCTCTTTTACTTAGAGAAGAATTATACGATCTAGAATTTGAAATCTATGTATTTTCCGACGTTCAAGTTGAGCTTAGAGAGTGTGCTGAGATTTATTTAAATAGAAGAATTGTTCCCGTCATCTCAAATCGAGAAGATCTAGATTTCATTTTAACAAATCGTGAATTTGAAAACTTCCCACTTTTTATAAAGTTTAATACTGGTATGAATAGACTTGGGCTTGAGATGTCTAGCGTTGATGAAGTGATTAAGAGTCTTAAAATTGCAGGAAGAAAATCAGTCTATCATTTAATGACTCACTTATCTTCTTCCTCAATGCCAATAAAAACCAATAAGAGAAACCTCTTACAATTTGAAAATTTTGAGAAAATTAAGAAATCTTTTAAAGATGCTAATATTGAAGTTGAAGCTAGTTCTATTTCAAATTCTGGGGCCATTGAGCAAGGTGCAGGTCTTTTAGAAACTCATGTTAGACCAGGACTTATGATGTATGGGCCAAGTTCATTGCTTCCGCAGTACTCGCAGCTTAGTCAGTGGACTGGTGAAATTATTTCAAAACTTGAAACTTATGTCATCTCTCTCTTTGATGTAGAGAAGGGACAGCCTGTTGGTTATGGTGCGACACCTTGCCCATCGGCAGGAAGGGTGGCCATTATTGCTCTTGGATATGGAGACGGTTTTTCAACTCGCTATCTCGGAGCGCATTTATATCATAGAGATATTGCTGGAAAAATTGTCGGTCGAGTAAATATGGATATGGCACAAGTTTTCTTTTCAAGTGATAACTTGCCAGAGCTAAAAGTGGGGGACACTTTCACAGTCTGGAATCATTCAGTTGAGAGCTTTAGTGAATTTTGTCAGGATGTCAAAATTATTCCTTACGAAGTATTTATCAATCTGACTCAGAGAGTTCCTAAGATTTATTCTTAATTTGAAAGAATTATAGCCATTATTTTTCGGGGTCGAGATTTCGAATTTTAAACTCGAGTTCCTTCTTTTTATTCTTTAATTCCAAGAGTTGTTCTTGTAGGTTTTGAATCGCAAAAACTTCATCTCTTTTCTTTGTATAGTGACTTATTTTTTCAGAATAAAGAGAAATTTTTTCTTGAATCTCTTCTCCAGAAAACTTCTTTGTTTTACAAAGTTTCTCATTTAGTAATGTCATATTTTCTGATAATTTAATCACTTGTACTTGTAAATCCTCTAACGTGTCGCCGCCTGAATTTACTGGATTAGAGTTAGAAGAAGAGGGATTATGAATCTTGGGCTTCTTTCTATTTATTTGAGGGCGTGGAGCGTTACTGTCTTTCCAGTGCTTTTCATTCTTTTCAAAGTCTAAGTCAGAATCAAAGGTCTCATGTATTTTTACTTTCTCTAGAATAAGAGATTTGTAAGTTAATTCATTCTTTGGCAATTGTGTACTTAAATAGAACTCTATTGAGCCAATTTTGATTTTATCTTTGTTTCTTAATTTTACTTTTGAATTTGATTCTATTTGAAGGTTATTAATCTGAACTGGATTTGAAGCATTTAAATCTTCAATAAAGAGTAGATGCTCTTTTATATGAAACCTACAGTGCCTACCTGAAACGAGATCATCTCTTAGGACTAGATCACAGTTATCCTTTCTTCCTACGCTAAGCTGGTCCAATACTTCAAAAAAATCAGAAGATTCTAAGTTAATTAGATAAAATTTCACAACTTCTTACCTTATAAATAGCGCATTTAGATACTCAACGGCATTTTTACAAATTATTTAAATATTTCTAGTTTTAAATTCGCCTAGAGGTAAATGTTCGTTTACAATTTTATCACATATATAATTAATAACTTATTTAATTTGACGGTTTTATTCAGGTAATGACTCTAGTAACAACACAATTCAAAAAAATTGTAGAAATGATTGGTCAGGCTACAATCGAGAACATTCAAGGTCTCGGTAATATATGTCGCTTCATTTCTAAATTCTTCTACTGGATTTTAAAACCTCCTTTTAGATTTAAACTCTTTGCTGAGCAGTTCTACTTTATTGGGAATAAATCCCTTTTTATTATCACTTTGGCCGGAAGCTTTACTGGAATGGTAATGGCCTACCAGACTTACTTTGGTTTTAAATTAATAAATGTAGATTCACTTGTTGGTTCGGTGGTCGCGATCTCCCTCGCAAAAGAGCTTGCTCCAGTTTTAAGTGGACTCATTGTTGCTGGAAGAGCTGGAGCTGCAATGGCCGCTCAAATTGGAACAATGAAAGTGACAGAACAAGTGGATGCTTTAGAAGTAATGGGAATTGACAGCTATCAATATCTAGCAGTTCCGAGAATCCTTGCCGCAACTTTTGCTCTTCCAATGTTAAGTATAGCATTTCTCTTTGTTGGAAATGTTGGATCATATATTGTTGGAACAGTGGCCCTGATGATTGACGAAACTATGTATTTGTCAAAACTCGGTGAATTTATGTTCGTTGGTGACATTATTCAAGGAATAATCAAGGCGACAGTTTTTGGTTTTATTATTGCCGTTATAGGAACTTACTTCGGATTTAATGTAACAAAGGGTGCTGAAGGAGTGGGGAAGGGAACAAATCTTGCTGTTGTTTGGGGAATGATTTCTGTTCTCGTTTTAGACTACTTCTTAACCAGTTTTCTAATTCAGGTACTTTGATCATGAAGTTTGAAAATCCTGCCATTAGCATTTCTAATTTAACAAAGATATTTGGAAAACATACAGTTTTAAATAATTTAAACTTTGATATTCCAAGAAATAAAATTACCACGATTTTAGGTTTCTCAGGTGCAGGAAAGTCTACGCTTTTAAAACATATGCTTGGTCTGCACCAGCCCACTAGCGGAAAAGTTTCGGTTCTTGGGAGTGATCTTTCAACCCTTGATCCAATGAAGCTTAGAGAATTTAGACAAAACTTTGGAATGCTATTTCAATATGCGGCCCTCTTTGATTCTAAGAGTGCTGTGGAAAATGTTGCTTTTCCAATGAGAGAGTTCACAAAGCTTTCAGAAGAAGAAATTCTTGAAAAGTCTAAAGATCTTTTACAATCAGTAGGTATTAAAGAAGTTTCCTATGGAGGCTTACCATCTGAATTGTCTGGTGGAATGAGAAAGAGAGTGGGACTCGCTAGAGGACTTGCTCTTAATCCACATATTATGCTTTATGATGAACCTACAACAGGACTTGATCCAATTACGACAAAAATGGTCAACGATTTAATTGTAGATACAGCAGAGAGAAATAGTGACCGAGGAATGACGTCAATTATCATTTCACATGACGTAAAAGCTACCCTTAGGATTTCTGACTTTGTAGCCTTCTTAGACCGTGGTAGTATTGTTGAGTACTTACCTGTGGAAGAATTTAAAAAATCAACAAACCCTCTTGTGCAGGAATTTATTAATTTATGAGAAGTATAAGCTATGAACGAATTTAAAATTGGATTAATGGCCATTGCAACTATGGCGATGGTTGCTTATATGTCTTTAAAGATCACTTCTAACCAATCTGGCTTTGGAGAATATGTAACATACAGAACTATTGTTACTGATGCTTCGGGGATTTTTCCAAAGACTCCAATTAAAGTTGCGGGTATTAATGCCGGTAGAATTAAGAAAATTGAGCTACAGGGAAATCAAGCCTTAATTACTTTCGAGGTTCTTGATGAAGTTGTGATAGTGAAAGATTCAAAACTTCAGGTTAAGACTGTTGGTTTTCTAGGTGATAAGTATATTCAAATTCACATGGGTGACTCTCAAGAGCGATTAACTGAAAATGCTTTCATTGTTTCTGATGAAGGAGCAGGTGTTGAGAAACTTGTAAAAGATGCAAGTGACGTTCTTAAAGATGTAAAAGTTATGATGAAAACTTTAAGAGAGTCAATTGCTCCGGAGGGAGAGGTTTCTCCTGTGAAAAAGATTCTTAATGACTTTACTCAAGTTGCTGCAAATGCTCGAATTGCTACAGAGTCTCTGAAGAACGTTATTCAAGGCAATGAAGAAAGAATGAATAACTTAATTGCGAACCTTGAAAGATTCACTGAACAAATCGCTTTTCAAACTGATGATCAAGAGCAAGATAGTGCTATGAAGGATCTTAGAAAAATTCTTGCTAATGCAGATGCAATGACTGCGGATATGAAGCAGCTTGTAGCAGACATTAAAGTTGGTAAAGGAACTCTTGGGAAAATTCTTGTTGAAGAAGAAATTGCGGATGAAGTTAAGCAAACACTTTCTAGTGTGAATAAAATTGTTGGAAGAGTAAGTGATATTAGAACTGAACTTTCTGGGTTCATGGGAGCTGGAACCGAAGAAGGTAGTACAACAAGTGGAGCCCTTAGAATTTTTCCTTCGCCGGAGAGGTTTTATATTTTAGGTTTGAGTTCGTCTAATTATGGGCCTGAGTCTGAAAAACAAACAACTAGAATAGTAGGTGGCGTAACAACGATTGAAACAGAGAAAGTTAAGAAGAAGGATGTCTTTCGCTTTGATGTTCAAATCGGTAGAAAACTTCATGACTTATATGTAAGAGGTGGAATTATAGAGTCTACTGGTGGTGCAGGGATAGACTATGATCTCTTTAATGGAGCGACTAGGCTCTCTTTCGATGTCTTTGATTATAGAGATCATGTTGGTCCAAATCTAAGGCTTTCAACTGAAGTTCAATTATGGAATGTATTTTACGGTAAAGTATCAGGTGTAGATTTAGCAACTAAAGATAGGTCAGCTCTCTTTAGTCTTGGTCTTCGATTTAATGATGAAGATATTAAAGGTTTACTTGGTTTTTTCTTATAGGTAAGAAATGGAAAAGTGTTGGTTAATAAGAACTAAAAATAAGCAAATTTTAGGTCCAGTTACAAAACAAAAGATTATTGAATTTGTTAACAAAGGCTCATTAGCTCCTGACGATGAAGTTACGAGTGGAAATGGATACTGGATTTCTATTAAAGAAGAGAATCTTGTTGAAAAGTATATTCATGGAGATATACCACAAGGGTTTAATCCTATTTCAGAAGCTCCAAACGTTCTAACTGCAAATACCCATCAGCCAACAGAAAATACGGGTTCTCTTAATCCAAGCACAATGCCTAGCCCGAGTCATGAATTAGACTCTCTCGAAATAGAAGATCGTAGTGACCCTGTCGTTCCTGTTGAAGATGATCTTGATTACCCTGATATGGGGTCTCCTTCAGAGGAAGTGATAACTCCAAGTAATGAAGATTTAGAATATCCAGATATGGGAATTGTTGAAGTTAACCCTGTCGCTGTTTCTAAGCCTGTGGTGGAGCCATCGACAGCTCCGAAGTCAGCTCCTGTTCAGATGAATGCTCATGTGGAAAATCAAGAGCCAGGTCATGATGAAGAGGGAAAGCTCCCTGATGGTGATGATTTGGAGTATCCAGATATGGGGGATGTGTCAGCCCCTGCGGCAGAGAGTTTTGATCCTGATGCTACTGACCCTAATTTTGATTTAAGTTCTGCAGATATTACACAAGACGACATCGTATTTTCAGAGCCTCCACAAGTAATGGAAGATGTTACTCCAGATATTCCTCCTGCAGCAAAAGAAGTATCTACAAAAAAAAAAGCTAAATCATCAGTAAGTAAGAAAAAGACTTCTAAAAAATCTTCTTCTTCAAGCAAGAAAAAGGTCTCCAAGCCGCAGAGAAATGATCGGTACCTTTTCTATGTCCTCGTTTTTCTTATTCTTGTAATTGCTTCTGGAGCTTATTACTACTTTACTAACATCATTAATAGCGAAGTTGTTAGATTTTCAAATCCTTTGATACAAAATGTTCAAGCTCAGTCACTCTATAATGGAGAAGTAAAAAAAAAAACTTTTTTGAATTAACTCCTCTGGTAAGAAACCTCTACAATATTGCATTTCGAATAGGGGGAGATGGCCTAAAAGTTCTTGTTTCAAGTATTCCAGATATTGAAGAATGTAATTATAAGAGTGAGTTTGACTTACAGCTCGCGATAGCTTTATCTAAAACGGACTTTCTTCTAAATGAGCAATTTAAAAGTTTTTTTAAGAAATGTAACCCGAAGTTCTCTGAAAGAACTCTCGATATTTTGCACTATCCTTATAAAAAGGGAAATAATCTAAAAGAGATTTTAAGCTTTTTACATTCTCGAGGTTTTTCAAAGAAAGAGCTGGAGAATATTGAAAGTATTTGGAAAGCTAAGTACCCAGGTAAAAATGAATTAGATGAAATATCCTCTATCATGTCCTTGATCAAAAATAACAAATCAAAGCTAAATAGATTTAATCTCTATAATAAATTAATCGAAAAGGCCGAGAGCTCGAAGTCTTCCTTTATAAGCAGCCTTCTCTTTAGTGTTGGTTACGGACAAATAGGAAATAAAGGACTTCTAGCTGAACACTTCAAGAAATTAATATCTATAAATGAAGTAGTGTATATAAATGATCTTTCTCAAGAGTTTATTTCTGAGAGTAATAAAGAAAAATATTTTAAATTAATTAATGATCTTTTTTCGAATCTAAGAGAATCCTTAGAAGATGAGAAATTAATAAGAATATTAGATTCAAATTTTCATTTCTTAGATTTAGAAGGGAAAATTATTAAGTTTGAATCAAATTCATTTGATTGGTCACTGAATGAAATTAGAGAAAATATGCGTACAACTCTTTACGGTACGTCATTTCCTTCTTTTTGGATGAAGGCTGTTATCAATCGAATATCAAATAAAGATAAAGAGAAGTTTATATCTAAAATAGAAAAATCTCGAATATTGAAGAGACTTAATATTTTAGATTATTGGATATTTAAAGACAATCTCTCTCCAGATGATAAGACACGTACTCAAATTGTCGACTCTTTGAGTACGGCCTATGGGAAGAGCTTAACGAGTGATTATGTAATTTTAGACTTATTAGAAGATTCAATCGTTAAAAAAAATCTAAGTTTGAAAGATAGTGAGTTTAAGAAGCCAATTTTTACTTTAAAAAGAAATTACTTTCATAGAGCTCTTCTTGATGGACGAGAGACATCTTTTCCTATAATGAAGTTGATAGAAATGGGTGAGGAAAGAGAAGACTTTGTCTGGTGGTTAATACTATGAAAAAAAAATTATTTGTTTATCCTACAGATACAGTTTGGGGCATTGGCGGAAGTATATTCTCTAAAGAATGTTATGATAAAATAGCCCTTATAAAAGGTCATGCGAATAAGAAACCTCTCAGTATCGTTTTTCAAAGTTTTGAAATGATTAATGAATATATTAATCTTCCGAAAGAGTTTTCGAGAGAGTGGTTGAATAAATTCTTTGAATTTGAGTCAACAATCGGCGTTCCTAAGCAATGGGCGAAAGTAGATCTTCCCGTGTGGATTTGCCAAGATAGTGACTATTTAACAATTCGTTGTATGGACACAGATGAGCTTCGACCGATATTTCGGGAAGTTGGAGGGCCAATAACCTCCACAAGCCTTAATCTTACAAAGCGACCTCCTATTATATCTCTAAGCGATGCAGATGATTTCTTTCATAAATTTATGAGTAATGAATACTTTAGCGGGCAGACTGAGACAAAATGCTCTGGGCGATCATCCACTATAGTTCTCTACAGCAATAGTGGTGTTCAAATAGTTCGAGAGGGAAAGTATATTGAAGAAATTAGAGAACATTTTAAATTACTCTCAACCACATTTTTATAAATTTTCACGGGATAGTGTTGAACTTGCAATTTTGGCGACTGAACTAGAAAGTGAAAAGAAATCTTTAAGTATCCTGGAACTCTTTGCAGGTAGTGGGGTTATTTCAATAGAATTTCAAACTCGGCACAATTCTGTTAAAGATATAACCTTTGTTGAGCTTCAAGAAGAGTTTAAAAACCACCTTGAAGAAAACTCAAAAATTCTAACGTGTAATTACAGTATTCACATTACAAACTTTAAAGATTTTCTAAACAAGAAGAAGTATGATGTTATTCTTGCAAACCCTCCGTACTTTGATCCTTCTCGTTCAAGACTAGGAAGTGATGCTAATCGAAATATATGTCGCTTTACAATGAATTTTAAATTTCAAGATCTAATTAAAAAGGTTGAGGACTGCCTTAATCCTGGAGGAGTAGCTTACTTTTCGCATAGAGATAACTTAGAGGAACTAGATTCGAGAATCACTAGAATGGGCGACTACGAAGAAGTAGGTCTATTTAGATTTTGTTTGGATGTAGATTGAACTAAGAACTTCTCTTATTTCTTCATCTTTAATTTCTGAAAGTAGCTTATCAGCTTCTACTTTTAATTGCTTATATACTGGAGAGTACTTATGAAAGATAATTTGTTCTTTCTCTACATCCTTCGTATCTTTTTTTAGAATTTTATTAGAGAGAGAGACTTGTCCATTAAAGTGCTCTGTATTGTAATTAAAGTAAATGCGATTAATTTTTCCTTTTAGAGAAGGAAATCTCGCGATAATTTTCTTCTTTATTTCTTCTTCAAGAAAACCAAGCTGTTGCGAAAAAGCTGAATGATTTGTGAGAACAGTTAAATTCCCATTATGGTTCTTTAGAGGAATTGTATATTTCCCAAGTTTTTCTCCAACAATTGTTGGCCAGACCTCAATAAGAGAAAAAAAGTCAAAGGTATCCTGTCCAAAGTACTTGGCCTTTGATGCTCTGACGCCACCTGATGCATTCTTTTCAAGCAGACACTTTAAGCTGGTAAATTGACTGGTTTTCTTCACTTCGTAACATTCTATCAAATCAGCAGAATTGGCAACCGTGTTAAGAGGTGGTAGATTAATTTAATTAAAAATATAAACAATAGATGACGTATTTATGAAGATTTTATCACTCTTAAGCCTTATTCTTCTTTACTCTTGTGCGGGGTATCAGTTTCGTTATCAAAATAATCCATTTGCTACTTATGGTGTAAAATCTGTGGCAATTCCTAATTTTTTAAATAAGTCCCTAGTTCCTAATGCTAGCACCTCCATGACTGAGAATATTAGCTCGGTTTTATCTCAAAATACGACTCTTAAAATCTATAGTGGAAATAGTAATAAAGCAGATGCTACTCTTATCGGTATCATTACTTCTACAGATAGAAGAAATAGTTTCTACCAAACAACAGGAACAACATTGATTAAAGATCTTCCCGGAAGGAGAGATTTCTATGTTCCTAATCAAACCACTATCAAATTAGCACTTGTGATTGTCTTAATAAAAAGTCCTACAGCAGTTGATATGAAGCTTTTGAATAAGGACTTTCTTCCCTTTATTGAGCAACACCCAAAGGTTATCTTTTCAAGTACGATTGATTTAACTACTAGCTTCTCTCGCTACCTTGATCTCACTCAGGGACCAGATGGAGGAGCCATTACTAACTCAACACAAAATAGAGAAATTTTGAATAAAGCAGTAGAGGCCTTAGCCGTTTCTGCTGGAAGTACCTTTAGGGAGACAGTTTTAAATGCCTTCTAGTAAGTGGTTCCCATGGGATTTTCTTAAATCTAATCAGACGATTATAAATTCTAGTAAACCTGGACTTTATATTTTTCAATTCTGTGATGAGTTCATTTCACATATTCTCTTGGCCACAATGCCTAGGGAACTCACTGAGAGCGGGGATTATTTTAAAATTAATGCCTCTGACATAACCATTGATTGGCTAGAAGAGAAGTTTAAAACTATTTCTCTTTTTGGAAATAATGAAAGCTACCTTGTAATTGAGGCCCAAAATCTTCCAGCAAATACGAAGAAGTGGCTAGAAGAAAATCCATTAGAAATTTCTAATCAATTCCTAATTTTAAGTTTTTCTAAACCGTCTAAAAACTTTGAGCAACTTTCTAAGAAAATGGAAGCGGAATTTATTCGTATCGATGCACCAAGGTTTTGGGAAGGTCTTCAACACTTAGAATTTATCTGTAATTACTTCAAACTATCACTTCCTATGAACGTGAAGAACTATCTTCTAACGGCCCTTGAAAATACTAGTTATGAGTTTTTCCAAGCGATAAATTTAATTAGTCTATACTTCCCTGGTGGAAATGATATTAAGCTTGAATATA